>NZ_DFTS01000034.1:10556-10831 GCF_002383015.1 Idiomarina sp. UBA4206 | reverse complement strand
ATCCGGAAATTAATATTCGCGAAATTACCCAGAAAGGTAAGTACTGGGAAAACGGCGAGTGGCACGAAACTGCCCCTATCAGCGTGCGTAAAGATCTGGACTACCCTAACGTTGGCGTGCGCCCTTCTTACCTGCTTTTCCATGAAGAGCTCGAGTCGCTGGTTAAGCACTTCCCGACTATTAAACGCGCGCGCTTCTGGATGACCTTTGGCGATCAATACCTGACTCACCTACGCGTACTTGAAAACGTCGGCATGACCTCTATCCAACCGGTA
>NZ_DFTS01000034.1:1051-10480 GCF_002383015.1 Idiomarina sp. UBA4206 | reverse complement strand
AGTTTGAAGGCAAAAAAATTGTACCTCTGGAGTTTTTAAAAGCCGTGCTACCTAACCCAGGCTCTCTGGCAGAAGGTTACACCGGCAAAACCTGTATTGGTACTTATGTGACAGGAATGAAAGACGGTCAGGAAAAGACCATTTTCATTTACAATAATACGGACCACGCCGAAACTAACAAAGAAGTGGGCGCACAAGCGGTATCCTACACAACGGGTGTACCAGCAATGATTGGCGCATCTTTAATGTTACAAGGTAAATGGATGGAGCCTGGTGTCTGGAATATGGAGCAGTTTGACCCGGACGAGTTTATGGAGCGCCTGAACAAGTATGGCCTTCCATGGCAAGTTCAGGAATGCAATAAGCCATTTGAGAAGTAACAGAGAAGACAACGCATGAGCCAATATACATCGCCGGAAATTCCATCTCCCTGCTATGTGCTGGATGAAAAACTGCTGCGCAAGAACCTGGAGCTGATGCAAAAGGTGCAAGAGCAAAGTGGTGCTGACATTATTCTGGCACTGAAAGGCTACGCCATGTGGTCAGCTTTTCCGCTTATTCGTCAGTATCTTAAAGGCTGCACAGCCAGCTCTGTCTGGGAGGCAAAGCTGGCAGCAGAAGAATTTTCACGCGAAGTTCACGCTTATGCGCCAGCTTATAAACAAGAAGACATCGACGAGCTATTGCCGTTGGTCAATCACTTGTCATTCAACAGTGTCTCTCAGTGGCATAAATACCGTGAACAAACTGCAGCTGTCGGTGTTTCTATTGGTCTTCGTATTAACCCGGAGCATCAGGAAGCAGAAACCGAGCTTTATGACCCCAGTGCTCCCGGTTCACGCCTGGGGATTCGCGCCAGCGAGCTTCAGCAGCAGGACTTAACCGGAGTGGAAGGTTTGCATGTGCACAATCTGTGCGAGTGCGACTCGTTTGCTCTTGAGCGCACACTTGATGCTGTTGAAAGCCGTTTTGGCGAGCAATTAAAACAAATGAAGTGGCTGAACTTAGGCGGTGGGCATCTCATGACCCGTCAGGGTTACGATGTTGATCACCTGATAAAGCAGCTGAAACGCTTGCGCGAAACTTATGATCTGCAAGTGATACTGGAGCCTGGCTCGGCAGTGGCCTGGCAAACCGTTCCGCTGGTCTGCGAAGTGGTGGATATTGTTGAGAATCAGGGACAAATCGCTTTATTAGACATTTCAGCCACGGCTCATATGCCGGACGTGCTGGAAATGCCTTATCGCCCGGTCATTACCGGCGCAGGCTTACCCGCCGAAAAAGCCTTCAGTTACCGTTTAGGTGGCAACAGTTGCTTAGCCGGGGATGTTATCGGTGAGTACAGTTTTGATCAGCCTCTGGCTGTTGGTGACCGTTTAGTTTTTGAAGACATGATGCACTACACCATGGTGAAGACATCCTTCTTTAACGGCGTTCAGCATCCGGCTATTGGTATTTTACGGGAAAGTGGTCAGTTTGACTGTGTACGGCAATTTAGTTACGAAGATTTCCGCAACCGCTTGTCTTAAGCACAAGTAAACTTGCGCAACTCAAACAAAGGCCACTAATCCAGTGGCCTTTTTGCTTTTTCAACGACCGAAGGTGGCATTCTCTCAGCCAGCTTTGCCAGTTTTTGCTCAATATCCTGATAGGTGCCCTGGTTTGCTGTTATCGCATTATGTAACCAATGATAGGCCTTTTCGTAGTCATACGGGCTGCCTTTATCCGCTAGCAAGATCTCAGCAAAGCGTCGTTGCGCCGGCAAATTCCCTAACGAAGCAGCTTCACGAAGATACAAAATGGCGCGGTCAATATCCTTTTGAACCAGAACTCCTTCATGATAATAGCGCCCCAACTGCTCCAGAGCTTCCAGTAAGCCATGCTGAGCCGCTTTTTCCATATAAAGCAGACCAAGTTCAGGGTCACGGTCATAACAGACGCCCCAGGCCATCATGTCGCCATATAAGAACTGATACGTTGGACGACGCTCGAGCTCTGCCTGAGCTTCAATATCCTGCGCCAGCTGGCAGCGGTCGGTATCGCGTACTCGTTTAAGATGCGCGTTGGTTGCAAACATCTCAACAAGTTCGGCGTCTGAATACAGTTGCACAGCCTCAACATCCTGCGCCTGCGCTTTGTGCACTGCGGTCAGTCCGGCTACAGCAATCAGCATTGGAATGACTATTTTCATAAAGTTGCCTGTGCTCTCTCTGAATTTACCTAAAGGTTTAACTGTTTAGGTTATCGGCACAGAGTCGCAAACCCTTAAACAACAAATCGTCATAACGACGAAATTTACCAGACAAGGTTCGCATTAAATGCTCACCATCGCCACCGGTAACAACGACATCAAAAGACTCTTGCGAGAAATGCTCCCGAGATAACTGAATAGCCTGTGCAATAGCGCCTGTGAGCGCAGCTTCCGTTCCCTGAGCAATACCGTCAAAGGTATTTTGCCCGGCCGCAAGCCCGTCACGCTCAATGTCGTCTAACGTAATACCTTTTAAATTCGCTGTTCCCTGGCCAAGGGCATTTAGCATGAGCTGCCGTCCGGGGACTATCCAGCCTCCCAGATGTCGGCCGTCAGCTCTCAGCCAGTCAATCGTTAATGCAGTACCGGCATCTACTATCAAGGCATTCTTTTGAATTTGCTCGTGACAGCCAAGTAATGCCATCCAGCGATCAGAACCCAGACGCTCAGCTTGTTCACCATAGCCGTTAATGACTCCCGCCTGTTCCGCTTTCGTTTTTTGCCAGACAACACTGATACCAAGCTCCGCCAGTGAGCTATTCAGGGTATCCATCACCTGTACCGCAGCAACGCTGCAACCTATGGCTTTTTTCTCGTGCTGAATTTGTTGGTTGCTGATCACTTCCAGCAATAGCTCTTTTAGCGAATGACTCAAGTCATTAAGCCAACTTTGGTGAGGTATCGCACCCAGTATTTCAATCTCGTCGGTGTCAGTATCCCACCAGGCAAATTTACTGCGGGTATTACCGGCATCAATTAATAGCATCTTGCGCCCTCAATGAAACTTCACCACCAAAATAGCGACGTACGCCCTGCTCATCTTCTACGAGTAAAGCACCGTTCTCATCAATCCCACGGCAGGTTCCTAAGCAAACCCTCTGCCCCATAATCAGTTTTACCGGTTTATCGATAAAGCGGTCGTACTGCTGCCAGCGTTGCTGGAACGCGGAAAGCCCGCTCTGTCCATACTGCTGCAAAGCAGACAACACCGATGCCCGCACCTCGGCCGCAACCTTATTACGTGAAACAGGTTGTGGTAACTCAGAGTTTAAATCTGTCCACGCCTGATCAATTTTTTCTCCGACATGGTCCGGCATTCTTAAATTAATACCAATACCAATAATGCTGTGCGCAGCACCTTCTGGGGAGGTTTCTAAATCAACCAGAATTCCGGTCACTTTCTTACCAGCAATATAAACATCGTTAGGCCATTTTACACTGACCTCATCAATACCCAAATTGGTAAAGCATTCCGCCAAAGCAACACCAACGGCTAAACTTAACCCCATAGCGCCATGAATACCGTCATCCAGAGGCCAGTAAATACTTAGGTAGAGGTTACTGCCAAAAGGCGAGTACCACTGTTTGCCTCGCCGCCCCCGACCGGCTGTCTGAGCTTCTGCAAATAAGGAGAAGCCGGCGTCCAAAGTCCCTGACTTAGCAAGTTCTTTTACCTGGTCATTGCTGGAATCAACCACGGAGCGTACTTCAAACTCTGGTTTATTCTTCCATTGCGCCGGTGTTTCTTTTTCAATCGCTTGTGAGCGCAGCAACTCAATAGGCCTTGCCAGTTTGTAGCCACGCCCTGTGACAGAAAACAATTCAAGACCAAGTTCTTCCAGCTTATGAATATGCTGATTAACCGCTGCCCGGGATATCCCCAGAGACTCACCAATAGCTTGCCCGGAGTGAAATTCACCATTAGCTAACAAGGTAATCAGTTGATCAAGGCGCTCTGATTGTTTCATTTTTCTGCCGCCAACTGCACAAGCCCGTGCTGGCCAACCAGACGAACTTCCGGCTCCAGTTCAATTCCACTGGCTTCTTTTACGTGCTTCATAATTTTCTGTGCCAACTGGCTGACATCTGCTCCAGTCGCTCTTGCCCGGTTAATTAACACCAGTGCCTGATTCGGATTAACCGCTGCATCGCCCTCGTTTAAGCTCTTCAAACCCAGGTGTTCAATCAGCCAGCCGGCGGCTACTTTTGAACGACTCTCGTCAGCGGGAAAGTAGACCATATCTGGCCATTTCTGCAATAAGCTATCCAGTAGCACATTAGAAACAACAGGATTCTTAAAAAAGCTTCCTGCGTTCGGAATAACTTTGGGGTCAGGTAATTTTTTCTGACGCACTTCTATAACCTTGTCGAAAATGCTTTGTGCACTCGCATTATCGCTCAACTGGTTAAGTGGAGAGTAATGAGTCACAGGCCGCCAGTCTTTAGGTAACCGAAAAGTTACGGATGTTATCAGCCAGCGCCCGGGGTGCTGTTTAAACAAACTGTCCCGGTAAGCAAACTGGCAGTCCTCTGTGCTCATACTCACCCAGCATTTTTCGCTAATATCCCAGGCTGTTACCTGTTCAATAAATGTCGCCACTTCCACACCATAGGCCCCAATATTTTGAACTGGAGCCGCTCCCACTGAGCCGGGTATCAATGCCAAATTTTCCATACCATCAATGTTTCGGCCGCGTAAGTCGGTCACAAAATTGTGCCAGTTTTCACCGGCTGCCGCGGTAACTAAAAAGCTTGCATCCTGCTCTTCAATGCACACGCCAAGCAAACGGTTACAGACAACGGTTCCCTGAAAGTCTTCCAGAAACAAGGTGTTGCTGCCTTCACCCAGTAAGTAGTAAGGCTCTTCAAAAGCTAGCTGCTCAACCTCGTCGCTGCTGTTCAGTTCAATTAAAGTCCGGCATTTGGCCGGTAACTTAAAAGTATGTCGCTCAGCAAGCTCTATCAACTTCTGGCTCCTCCTGCCTTTCGGGTGCTGATGTACTTCAAAAATGCTTTTAATGCGGCGGGTTTAGCCGGTTTTGGTAAAAATTGCAGGCCGCTTTTTCTGGCGGCCTGTTTCACAGCGTCATCACGCATTGCAGTGACTAACGCCGCCGGTATCTTTTGCTGCCAAATGTCACGTAACTCTTCTGCTAAGGCTAAACCGTCGCCGTCACCGAGTTGGTAATCCAGCAGCAGCCCCTGAGGAGCTTTATCACCACGGTGTGCCTTGGCATAAGCCAAAGCTTTGCTGTAACTGTTAAAAGTCAGAGCTTCACACTCCCACTTACTCAAAAGAGCACTTAAGGCACTCAAATTTTCATTATCGTCATCCACAACCATCAGTTGCAGGCGGTCAGACAGCGCATCTTCCTGTTGTTTTTTAGGGCGGCTGATGACTTGAGCGGCATTACCTAACGGTACTCGCACCGAAAAACAGGAACCTTTGCCTTCAACCGATTCAACCTGAATATCGCAATTGAGTTGCTCCCCCATACGTTGAGCAACACTTAACCCTAACCCGACTCCGTCTACCGTCTGGTTTTGCACTCGATAAAATGCATCAAATACTTTGTTCTGTTGCTGCGCAGCAATACCCGGACCGGTATCCCACACCGCAATTTGGAGTTCGTCTCCGCGCTTACGAACCCCTAATAATACACTGCCTTTCTGAGTGTATTTAATGGCATTAGATAAGAAGTTCTGCACGATACGCCGTAAATACGTCGGATCGGTATACACAGGCCTGTCTTTATAAAAAGCGCGAAAGTCCAGCTTTCTCTGTTCAGCAAGTACAGCGTATTCTTCCACCAGAGGCTCCAGAACGGAGCTGAGCTGAACATGCCGGAACTGCGGCTTTAACGCGCCCTGATCCATCTTCGCTATCGACAGTAAAGTCGACAAAAGATGCTCGGTTGAGCCAAGCGCCGTATCGAGTTTACCCACTAACGACAAGTTACGCTCTGAGAGTTCTTTTTCCTGAATTGCCGAGAGGTATAACCGTGCTGCATTTAGCGGCTGTAAAATATCATGACTGGCCAGGGCCAGAAAGCGTGTTTTCGAAGCATTTGCAGCTTCAGCCTCTGCTTTCGCCTTTTTTAATTCTTCTTCTACCTGACGGCGCCGATCGATTTCAGCCGTCAGCTCCTGGTTAATTTCCCGAATTTCCTGCGTACGAACATCAACCCGCTGCTCAAGGTCAATATTTGCATCTTCCAGCGCCTGCTGAGTCTCAACGTGTGACGTAATATCGGTAAAGCTAGTAACAAAACCGCCGGTTGGTAGCGGGTTCCCTACCATTTCTATAACCCGTCCGTCCGCTCTGCGACGAATAAAGCGGTGCGCCGAGCCCATTTTCATATAACGCAGACGCTTATCAACCAGCTCGTCCACCTCACCCGGGCCACATTCACCGCGCTCTGCATTATAACGAATGAGCGTAGCAATCGGCTGGCCCGGCTTAACCATGCCCTCAGGGTATTCGAATAAATCCAGATACCGCTTATTCCAGGCTACCAAGCGTAACTCGGCATCGACAACACTAATACCCTGAGCCAGGTTCTCAAGTGAACTGAACAGTATTGACTGCTGCGTTTGTAGTGCCTGAGTCGTGTCATCAAAAAAGTGAACAACCTCTTCCAGGTTAAGCTGCTTATCCCTCAAGGCGGCATCAATTAACGAACGGGCTGTTGCAGAACCCAATACACCGGCAATGGCTCTTTCAACAAAGCTAATAAACGGCTTTTCTGCAATTTCTTCCAGCTTAAGTTCCGTATTTTCGGGACGCTGATAGTACTGCATCAGTTGCTGGGCACGCTCTGCGCCAAGGAAAGTTTTGAGCAGCAACAACATGTCTGCGTTGGTCGCGTTGTCATTCTTGTTTAAGTGTAAGTCAGGTAGAGCTGCTCTTGGCTTTACAAAAGCCGTTGACTGAATCCTGTCAACTAACCGCGGCTTTGCCAGCAGAGAAAAAACAATAAAGCTGAAGGTATTGAGCCCCAGTGAAACAACAGTACCCCGGGTTATAATTTCAACGTCGGTCAGTTGGTTGTTCGTATACAAAGGAATGAGTACCGCAATGACCCAACCCACGGACCCAGCCAGCAACCCTGCATAGACACCACGGGCATGGCCTTTTCGCCAATAAAGTGCAGCCAGTAAAGCCGGCAGCAGCTGCAAAACCAGAGAAAACGCCAGCAACCCAATACTGACCAGGTTGGTACGTGCCGCCCAGAAGTAGTAGCACAGAAAAGACAAAACCATAGTCACGGCAATGGCTACACGACGGATTAACAATAACGCCCGGTCGTATTCTCTTCGTCTGTGCTTTAACGGCAAGCGCGATTCACGCTGCAGCAGAATAGGCATAATGACATCGTTAGTGATCATGGTACTCAACGTGACTGAGGCAATGATCACCATAGCCGTTGCGGCCGAAATTCCGCCAATAAAGATAACCAGAGACAACCACAATTGATCTTTCAAAAGCGGCAGCTGCAGAGCATAAGTTGAACCGTCAGAGCCTGCAGAAAGATAAAAGGTACCGGCAATAGCAATGGGGACTATAGCGGCGGCCGTTAACGCTAAATAAAGCGGGAACCCCCAACGGGCAGTGCGTAAGTGCCGAACGTCGACATTGTCCACAACCGCAACGTGAAACTGTCTGGGCAGACAAAGAATTGCTCCGGCGGCCATAAAGGTCTGGACAATAAACTCAAATTCCCCGAATGAAGCAAAAGACCACTGCGGCTTGGTTACATCGCTGAATGAACTGAATAAATCAGTTTGTACATCGCCGTGCAGCAGTGACCAGGCAAAAATACCCGCCGCCAGTAACGCTACAAGCTTAATCATAGACTCCACGGCAATTGCCAGAATCATACCGCTACGATACTCAGTTACCTCAACATGGCGGGTACCAAACAGCATGGCGAAAATAGCCATTAAGGCGGCAGCCCCCAATTCTTTGATTGAGAACTCAGCCATCATGCCCGTATTTTCAGTTAATACGGCAAAGCTGATACCTACAGCCTTAAGCTGAAGTGCTATGTAAGGAATGATAGCAACAGCTGCAATGCCGGTAACAGCTACGGCAAGCCGACGTCTTTTCCCAAAGCGGGATGAAATGAAATCGGCAATGGAGGTGATGTTTTGTTGCTTACTAACCGAAACCAGCTTTTCCAGAATTCGGATACCAAACAAAAACAGGAGAATAGGCCCCAGCAAAATGGGGAAGAAGGCCCAGCCGTCGACAGCGGCGTTTCCTACTGCGCCATAATAAGTCCATGACGTACAATAAATTGCCAACGACATGGAATAGACAAAAGGCTTATGACTGACCTTATTCGCCCACGAGCCAAGCCGGTCACCCCAGGTGGCAACTGCGAAAAGAAAGATCACATAAGCCAGTGAGGCAAATATTAATAGCCAGGTCATAATTGCAGACGTTCAGCCACCAAAACAGCCTGGGTACGACTGTAAACCCCAAGTTTTCGAAAGATTGCAGTAATGTGCGCTTTAACCGTTGCTTCGGTTATTCCCAACTGATAGGCAATCTGCTTATTCAGCAGACCTTCGTGAAGGAAATGCAGCACCCGGTACTGTTGCGGAGTCAGTTCGGCAACCTTACGGGCCAGCTCCTGATCTTCATCTGAAATAACATCCAGCCGCTCCCGGGTTTCTTTTGGAACCCAGGTCTCCCCCTGTAAAATGGTGTCTATAGCCTCGGCTATTTCGGCAGAAGGCAATGATTTTGGAATAAAGCCCAATGCGCCAAAACCAATGCACTTAGCAACAATTGACGAGTCTTCACTACCAGAAATAATAGCGACGGGTAAAAGCGGGTAATCTTCTCTTACACGAATAAGGCCATATAAATCGCCACTGCCGGGCATATGTAAATCCAGCAGAAGCAAATCAACGTCATCGTCTTTATTTAACGCAGCCAAAGTTGAATCTAAGTCTTCGGCTTCGCGTAAGGTAAGTTCAGAAAAGTGATTCGCGAGAGCGCCTTGCAGCGCCTCGCGAAACAATGGGTGGTCATCTGCGATTAAAAATTTCGCCATGAGATTCCAAATTAAGTGACATTATTTATTCATTCTATTTTCTATCAATGAATCTACCACACTTGGATCAGCAAGCGTAGAGGTGTCACCGAGGTTTTCATACTCATTCGCAGCAATCTTACGCAAAATGCGACGCATGATCTTACCCGAACGTGTTTTAGGCAAACCAGTGGTCCAGTGAATCAAATCAGGCGTTGCAATTGGGCTTAATTCAGAGCGAACCCAGTTACGAACTTCTTTGGTCAACTCATCGGTTACCTCAACACCTTCAACGGGTGTTACGTACACATAAATACCCTGACCTTTTAAGTCATGCGGATAGCCAACAACGGC
>NZ_DFTS01000034.1:507-827 GCF_002383015.1 Idiomarina sp. UBA4206 | reverse complement strand
CGACCGGTTATCCAGTAGTAACCATCAGCATCACGGCGTGCGCCGTCGCCGCTGAAGTACATACCTTTAAAGGTAGAGAAATAGGTTTGCTCAAAGCGCTCGTGGTCACCCCACAGTGTCCGCATTTGACCCGGCCAGGAATCTTTAATCACCAGACCACCTTCCGCTTCGCCTTCCTGAAGGTTGCCTTCGCTGTCGACTAATGCCGGCTGAATACCGAAGAAAGGACGAGTGGCAGAACCCGGCTTCAAATCCGTGGCTCCCGGCAGTGGAGTAATCAAAATACCGCCGTTCTCCGTTTGCCACCAGGTATCCATAAT
>NZ_DFTS01000034.1:0-276 GCF_002383015.1 Idiomarina sp. UBA4206 | reverse complement strand
TCCTTTTGCCATTAACGCGCGAATAGCTGTTGGTGCCGTATAAAGAATGTTCACTTTATGTTTATCAACAATTTCACCAATACGACCTACACCCGGGTAGGTAGGAACACCTTCAAACATCAGGGTCGTCGCACCGTTCGCTAACGGTCCGTAAACAATGTACGAGTGACCAGTGATCCAACCAACGTCCGCGGCACACCAGTAGACTTCATCTTCCTGATAGTCAAAAACATACTCGTGGGTCATGGATGCGTACACCATATAACCACCGGTAGT
>NZ_DFTS01000008.1:84827-92549 GCF_002383015.1 Idiomarina sp. UBA4206 | reverse complement strand
TCAAAGGTTGAGGCAACCACTTCACCATGCACCAGGCGATGCATTTCGGTAACTTCTTCCGGACGCTCATCAATCAACAGAACGATCAGTTCAGCATCCGGGTGATTCGCCGCAATAGAAGTCGCAATATTCTGCAATAGTAAGGTTTTACCCGCTTTTGGTGGCGCGACAATAAGCCCGCGCTGACCTTTCCCGATAGGGGCAGATAAGTCCAGTACCCGTGCCGTGATATCTTCTTTACTGCCGTTACCACGCTCTAAGTGAAAACGCTCTTCCGCATGCAGCGGTGTTAAGTTTTCAAATAAGATTTTATTGCGGGAGTTTTCAGGCTTGTCGAAGTTAACTTCGCGAATTTTCAGCAGGGCAAAATAACGTTCACTGTCTTTCGGTGGGCGAATTTTCCCGCCGATAGTGTCACCCGTACGCAGGTTAAAGCGACGAATCTGGCTTGGGGAGACGTAAATATCGTCCGGACCAGCCAGGTAAGAGGAGTCGGCTGAACGCAAGAAGCCGAAGCCATCCTGCAGAATTTCCAGCACACCGCCACCGTGAATGTCTTCACCACTTTTAGCATGCGCTTTTAAAATAGCGAAAATGATGTCTTGCTTGCGCAAGCGGGCCATATTCTCAAGGCCCATTGAGTCCGCGAGCTGAACTAGCTCGTTTACGGGTTTGTCTTTAAGTTCTGTTAGATTCATAGGAGGGTTTTCGAGTTATCGATTGAACACAAAGCCTTTTTTAATTTGACTCTAGAAAGTAAAACAATTGGAACTTTCGGAATTCGCGAAGTGCGAAACCAGAAACAGAAGTTTCATTTTAAAACAGGTTAACCGGTGGAGTTGGTGAACCCGTATGAACAGTTAATGAGCAGAAGTTATCACCAAAAAAGCAATCCGTCCAGTTTTCTCAACAAAAACGGCGCATAACGCGCCGCTTTTTGACAATCATTAAATATGCTGCTCAAGGAACTCGGTTAACTGAGCACGTGATAATGCGCCCACTTTGGTTCCAACAACTTCACCGCCTTTAAACAACAATAACGTTGGAATGCCACGAATGTTGTACTTAGGTGGTGTTTGTTCATTATGGTCGACATTCAGCTTGCCGATAACCAATTTGTCAGCGTATTCGCTGGCAATGTCATCAAGAATAGGCGCTACCATTTTACATGGTCCACACCACTCAGCCCAAAAGTCGACTAATACGGGTTTATCGGAATTAATGACATCAGCATCAAAACTGTCATCACTTAGCTGAACTATTGCGTCACTCATGGTACTCTCCGCTACTTTCTTCGCGTGGAAATATTAGAATAGTATTATTTCTGTTTTTGAATACAAGCGCAAACTGATATGCTTATAACTTATGACTAAAACACATCTTACAGAAACTCGCTTTGCTGATTTGGCGCTTCACCCCAAAATCCAGCAAGCAATATCCAGTGCCGGATTCGAGTATTGTACTCCAATTCAGGCGTTAAGTCTGCCTGTTGCTCTCTCTGAGCGTGATGTTGCCGGCCAAGCCCAGACAGGTACAGGAAAGACCTTGGCATTTCTGCTGGCTACTTTCAACCGCTTAATGCAGAACGAATCGTCCGAAAAAACAGAATCGGGGCCGCGTGCACTCATTATGGCTCCTACTCGCGAACTGGCTATTCAGATAGCGCACGACGCCGATGCTCTTATTGAGCACTGTGGATTGAAAATGGGCGTTATCTATGGCGGCGAAGGTTACGAAGGCCAAAAAGAGCAGCTAGCTTCACAACCCGACATACTGGTTGGTACCACAGGGCGACTTATCGATTTTTATAAGCAAGGTCTGTTCAGTCTCAACGACATTGAGGTTGTGGTTCTGGATGAAGCTGATCGCATGTTTGACCTTGGCTTTATCGATGACATTCGTTATTTGTTGCAGAAAATGCCGGAGCCGGCCAAGCGCTTAAACCTGCTGTTTTCAGCAACATTGTCTTATCGCGTGCAAGAACTCGCCTACGAGCACATGAACGCACCAACTAAGCTTGAGGTCGAACCGTCACAGAAAACCGCGACACGGGTAACCGAAGAGTTGTTCTACCCCTCGAAGCCGGAAAAATTCCCGTTATTACTCACGCTTATTGAAGAAGACTGGCCGGATAAAGCTATTGTTTTCGCAAATACCAAGCATGGTTGTGAGAAAGTACACGGCTGGCTGGTTGCGAATGAACACCGCGCAGGTCTGCTCACCGGCGATGTCCCGCAGAAAAAACGCTTACGCATTCTGGAAGACTTTGCCGAAGGTAAACTCGACTTTTTAGTCGCAACCGATGTTGCGGCCCGTGGTCTGCATATTCCCGAAGTGACGCATGTGTATAACTTCGACCTGCCTGACGACTGCGAAGACTATGTACACCGTATAGGCCGTACCGGACGTGCCGGTGCCAGTGGTGCAGCTATCAGCCTGGCGTGCGAAGAGTACGTCTACAACTTACCGGCTATTGAAGACTATATTGGTCACACCATTCCGGTCACCAAATACGACCCTGACGCTTTACTGTCAGACTTAAGACGCCCTCGTCCTGTACAGCGTCGCCGTCGCCACAACTCCGGCGGCGGAGGCAAGGGTAAGCCTCGTGGTCGTCGCTCAGGACCACCGCGCAACGCGTCGTAATATGCCTGCAAAAAAGCGCAAACTCGCTGCCATCGACATGGGATCCAACAGTTTTCATTTGTTGATGGCAGAAGTTTCCATGACTGGGTTCTTCCCTAAACCCCGTATTTTGGCCCGCCATAAGCAAAAGGTTCGTTTAGCTGACGGACTCGATGAAAATGACAGCATAGACGACCCAGCTATTTCACGCGGTGTACATTGCCTGAATTTGTTTGCGAAAGAGCTTGAACGTTTTCAGCCACATGCCGTTAAAGCAGTGGCGACTGCTGCTTTGCGTAAAGCCAGTAATCAAGCACAGCTTCTTGCGAAATTTGAAGCTGTGCTGGGCTCTCCCATTGAAATCATTACCGGTGAACGCGAAGCCGAATTGATCTATGCCGGCGTTTGCAGTGCTTCTCAATGCAAAGACAAGGTCCTTGTCATTGATATTGGCGGCGCCAGCACGGAAGTTATTGCAGGCAATGGTCCCCAGGCCAATATTCTCAACAGTCTCGATATGGGTTGTGTGGTTTTTCAAAACCGCTTCTTTAAACAGGGGCGCATTGACAACGAAAGCATTGAGCAAGCGTCACAAACCGCCGAGCAGTTACTTGCTCCCTATGTTGATGACTACCAAAAGCATGGCTGGTTAAGAGTATTGGGAGCGTCAGGTACTTTTCGTGCAATCAGTGAAATTGCGACAGCAGAAGGCCTGCAGGTACTAAGCCGGGATTGGTTAGGTCAACTGATTCAGCGCTGTATTGAACAGGGGCAAGTAGAGCGTCTGAATTTTGCGGGTTTAAGGGATGACCGTCGGGCTGTTCTAGTTGGTGGAATCACCATACTGTTTGCCGTGCTAAAAACACTCAATGTCGATAAATTTGAGGTTACTACAGGCGCGCTGCGCGAGGGGCTACTCGCACAGCTTGCCAATGAAATCACAGCTTAACGTTTCTTCTCAGCTAAGTGTTGTGCAACCGTTTTTGCAAAATAAGTGAGAATGCCGTCGGCGCCTGCACGCTTAAAGCTTAACAGACTCTCTTCGATAACATCCTGACCTAACCAACCGTTAGTAATGGCAGCCTGTAGCATGGCGTATTCGCCGCTCACCTGGTAAGCGAAAGTTGGTACCCCAAAGTTGTCTTTAACCCGGCGCACGATATCCAAATAAGGCATACCCGGTTTTACCATAACCATGTCGGCGCCTTCCTGAATATCCAATGCTATTTCCTGTAAGGCTTCATCTGAGTTTGCAGGATCCATCTGATAGGTCTTTTTATTGCCCCCCTTCAGGTTACCTGCAGAGCCGACAGCATCGCGGAACGGACCGTAGAACGCACTGGCATATTTAGCCGAGTACGCCATAATTTGTGTATTAATAAAACCTTCAGATTCCAGCGCGCTTCGAATAGCACCAATGCGGCCGTCCATCATATCCGACGGCGCCACAACGTCAGCGCCGACGCGCGCATGAGACAAGGCCTGTTTGACTAAAATGTCGGTAGTAATATCGTTCTGTACATAGCCGCTGCCGTCGATAATGCCGTCCTGGCCATGAGTCGTGAACGGATCCAGAGCAACATCGGTCATAACACCCAGTTCAGGAAACTGCGCTTTTATCGCTTTAACTGCACGCTGGGCTAATCCGTTATCGTCATAAGCAGCCTCTGCCATTTCCGACTTTGCCGATGCCGGCGTAACGGGGAATAATGCGACCATAGGAACACCCAGGCCGACCAGCTCTGCACATTCCTGAAGCAGTAAGTCGATACTGACGCGTTCAACACCAGGCATGGAGCTGACTTGTTCGCGCTGACTGTCACCTTCCAGTACAAACATCGGATAAATGAGATCATCAACGCTTAACTGATTTTCCGCCACAAGCCGCCGGCTAAAGTCATGGCGGCGTAAGCGTCGCAGTCGTCTGCCCGGAAAAGCACCCTGGTTTATCATCTTTGACTCCTAATTAGTTACTGCACCGCAACTCGGTCGCGGCCGTCATGTTTCGCGGCGTACAATGCGTCATCTGCGGCTTTAAAGAGTTCATCAACGTTATCAAAAATACGTGCACTGGTGGAGATAACGCCAACACTCAAGGTAATTTTAAGCAAGCCGGCATTGGTTTCAAACTCAGTTTCACGAACTTGCTCAAGCAATTGTTTTGCAAAAATCTCAGCTTCCTGTAAGTCGGTTTCAGGAAGAATGATGGCAAACTCTTCTCCGCCATAACGGCACACAATATCAGCAGCACGCTTTGCATGTTTCTGCATTAAACTTGCCAGCTGCTGCAAGATTTGGTCACCTGCCAAATGCCCGTGGGTGTCATTAACGGGCTTAAAGTGATCAACGTCAATCATTAATAACGCCAGTGGCAACTCACGGCGTAACGTTCGTCTTAGTTCTCTATCAAGATGCTGTTGAAAGTAACGGCGATTATAAAGCCCCGTTAATGGGTCTTCAGTGTTCTTTTGCTCCAGCTCGGTATTTACATCCTGCAATTCTCTTAAAGCGACTTGCAGCTCAAATGTACGTTCATCAACGCTTTCTGCAAGCTCACGGTTATAGCGTTTCTCGGCCAGCAGCCGCTCTTTGCGTTGTTCGCTATAACGTACAGCCAGAACCCAGGACAGCAGCAGGATCTCAATACCGGAGCCTATCATAATGGCATGGCGTTGAATGAACATGCTGTCAATAACGCCAAGGTATCCCAGCGAGTTAGCAACAACCGAGACCAGTAAACTGCACCAGGCCAGCGTGAAAATACGGGCGTAGACAAAGCCTTTACGCCACATGTAGGCGCCGACAAGTAACAGGAATAGACATCCCGGCACAGCCAGACTCAGCAGCACGTGGATACTGATTCGATAACTGGCAAAAATTGCAATTAACAGGCTGATAGCGGACAGAAACGCCATAACCATCAGCCCCCGGCCCCATGTGTACCGATAACGCTTAAGTTCAAGCAGCTGATAAGCAAATAAGGCAGCCGTTAAAAAGGTTAAACTCCCGAATATGGGAATCCCTTTATCTTGCAAATACAGGGAATTAGGCCAAAGGTAATGGAAACCCAGCCCCTCCAGCGACAACATAAGGCCGGCAAAAAATAAGGTATAAAGTGAGTAAACGCCAAACTCCGGTTCCCGTGAAGCGATAAAACCAAACAAGTTATATACCGCCATACAAAGCAAAACACCAAAGTAAACACCTTCAGCTATCCGTCGGTTCATTTGCGTTTCAAAGAAACCAATTTCGGTTCGCACTGCAATAGGCAGACGCATAGAGCTTTGAGTATTGGTTTTTATGTAAATCTCACCGTTGGTATTTTCAGGTAATGGGACAGCAAACTCTGAAGTGGGTATCGGCCTCTCACCGAACGGCACCGTGTCACCCATCTGGTAAGTTCTTACCCCTTCAGGCTGAATGATATAAATGGTCAGCTCGTCGAGTAACGGGTAGGCAATGTGCAGAATACGATCGTAGGGTTTATTTTCAAGTTGAAAACGAAACCAATATTCGTCACTGGTATAACCAAAGGATGCCCGATCACTCTCCAGTTTTGACCATTGGCTGGCTGACAGGTTTCGGACTGTTTCCAGGTCGAGTTTTTGCTCGCTGTGAGTATATTCAATGGAAAGTTCCGACTGGCTTGTCGGTAACAGTTGCGCCTGAGCTGCGGGCATCATTACCACCAGCAGAACGAAAGCTGTCACTAACCACTTCAACACATTCAGCGAGAATGCTTTAGTCACTTTGTTCTCCCGGCCCAAAAAAACGCTCAGTGTTTGCGTAGGTTAACTCTGCTAACTTTTGCGTTGATATCTGCAGATGCTTTGCCAGCGTTTCACCGATAACAGGTAACAATGCGGGCTCGTTCATTTTAGGACGCGGTTTAATACCTCTGGGCAATAAAAACGGCGCATCCGTTTCTAAAACCAATCTGTCGAGTGGCAAATTAGGCAGCGCCGCTACCAACTCCTGATTACGCCGGTCATCACACAGCCAACCGGTAATACCAAACCAGTGACCGCGCTTGGCATAGCGTTTCAGTTCATCGGCACCACCTGTAAAGCAATGCGTTAAACATAAGGTGTTATCAGCACAGTATTGGTTAAGCAGCTCAATTTGTCGGTCAATGGCGTCACGTTCATGCAAATAAAGCGGCAGGTTGAGCTCATTAGCCAGTTCAATTTGCGCAACAAATACAGCTTCTTGCTCGGGCCTGGGAGAATAGTTGCGATTAAAATCGAGTCCGCACTCTCCTATAGCAACGACGCCAGCGTGCTGGGCTAACTCTTTTAACTTTTGTTTGTAGTCCGCGGGCGCTTCACCGGCATCATGAGGGTGAATACCTACAGTCATCACCAATTGCTCAGGAAACTGCTGACACAATTTAATGGCCTGTTCAGCCTCATCAATAGAGGTTGATATGATCAGTTGCTTCCGCACCTCTGCTTGCTGAGCCCTCAGCATGACGCCATCCAGGTCCTTCAACAGTCGTTTATTGGTTAGGTTTACGCCCGCATCAAACCACATCGTCCTCTTCCTTTTTACCCGGCGTATACCAACGGCTGACTTGTAAGCCCAACTCGAACAACATCCACATGGGTATTGCCAGCAAAGTTTGAGAAATAACATCCGGAGGTGTTAACAACATTCCGATAGCGAAGGCACCAACAATAATATAAGGCCGTTTTTTCGCCAGCGACTCCCGACTGCAGGTTCCCGTCCAAATAAGCAGCATAATGGCAACTGGCGTTTCAAACGCAATACCAAACGCGACGAAGATAGCTAAAACAAAGTCGAGGTAACGGGATATGTCTGTAGCTACTGTGACACCCTCCGGTGCTGCGCCGGTAAAAAACGCCATAGCAACAGGTAAAACCACAAAGTAAGCAAAAGCAATGCCGGCATAGAAAAGTAACGTGCTGGTGGCCAAAAGCGGAATCACTAAGCGCTTCTCGCGTCCATACAAGCCCGGCGCAATAAACCCCCACACTTGCCATAATAAATAAGGAACCGCCAGCGCCAGGGCTACCACCAGAGTTAATTTAAAGGGCGTGAAAAAAGGGGCGGCGACGTCTGTCGCTATCATTTGCG
>NZ_DFTS01000008.1:82198-84758 GCF_002383015.1 Idiomarina sp. UBA4206 | reverse complement strand
TCAACACCAACAAAATTACCAGTATAGAGCGCAGTAACCGGTTTCTCAGTTCAAGTAAGTGGTCTAATAAAGGCGAGTCACTCATTCCGCACCTTTATCCGTGTCCGTTTTTGGCTTGTTGTCAGTTTCCGGCTTGTCTTTTGAATAAGGTCGCTGAACATCGGCTGCCGCGTTCCTTAGCTCAACCAGCGAGCGCTGCAGCTCCGGGCTTAAATTTTCCAAATCCTGACTTTCAGCTTGTTTCAAATGCTCGTGCAATTCTTTTATGCGCAGCTCATTATCGAGCTCACTTTGCACTTTTTGGGAGTATTGCCTGATACCAGATAAGGTTCTCTGAAAGCCGCGAATAGCTGACGGCAGGCGCTCGGGACCGAGCACCAGCAAGCCGACTATCGCTATAAGCAATAACTCCCAAAAACCAATATCGAACATCTACGACTTCCCGGTTTTATCCGAATCTGACTTGTCGTCATGCTCTTCTTTGTGTTGCAGCGAGTCATCGTCTTTATCTTTGTCATCCGCTTCATCGCCCATGGACTTTTTAAAGCCCTTTACCGCATTTCCCAGGTCGGAACCCAGATTGCGAAGACGCTTGGTGCCGAACAGCAAGACAACAATGACTAACAGTATGAGGAGCTGCCAAGGTGATATACCCATTTTATTTCCTATCGTTTACGTTAAATAAGTTCACTATTTGTCGTTTTAGGCCGGGTGCGCCAGGCCATAATTCCCAGAATAACAGTGACGACTCCGGAACCAATAGTAACCTCAGATAACTCGGACTGGTTCCAAAGTAATGTCGTACAAATTAAACCGCTGCCGGTTAATACCGTCCAGAACAGAGAGGTTGAAGCCTGCTTCTGAGTTAAAAGCTGTTGCCTGCGCAGCTGCCGTTCTCGTTCATCAATATTGTGTTGCTGGCGTAAGTTTTCATACAGCATCATGGGCATTTCAGGCAATTTCTCAGCCCAGTACGGCGCGTTCTCTTTCACCGAACGGACAATAGCACGCCAGCCCAGTTGCTCATTCATCCAACGCTCGAGGAATGGTTTAGCGGTTTTCCATAAGTCCAGTTCCGGGTATAGCTGGCGACCCAAACCTTCAATGTACAATAAGGTTTTTTGCAGTAAAACCAGCTGCGGCTGCACTTCCATCTCAAAACGGCGGGCTGTATTAAATAAGTTGATCAGCACGTGTCCGAAGGATATTTCCGCCAGTGGCTTCTCAAAAATAGGCTCACAAACCGTTCTTATGGCAGACTCAAACTCTTCAATATTGGTGTGCTTGGGTACCCAGCCTGAGTCAACATGAAGCTCCGCAACTTTGCGGTAATCACGGTTAAAAAAGGCCAGAAAGTTTTCGGCTAAATAGCGCTTATCGTCGCGGTTAAGGGTTCCGACAATACCGAAATCAATACCGATATAACGCGGGTTTCTGGGGTCATCTTTCGCCACAAAAATATTACCCGGGTGCATGTCAGCATGAAAAAAGCTGTCGCGGAATACCTGGGTGAAAAAGACTTCAACGCCCCGTTCAGCGAGCTTTTTCATATCGACACCACGAGCTTGCAGGGTCGCAATATCGCTTACCGGAATACCGTCAATGCGCTCCATAACCATCACGTTATGGCGACTGTAGTCACTGTAAACCACCGGAATATAAAGCATGTCTGAGTTTTCAAAGTTGCGCTTTAACTGTATTGCATTACCTGCTTCGCGCATTAAGTCCAGCTCATCGAGCAAGGTTTTCCGATATTCTTTAACCACCTCTTTCGGCTTTAAGCGCCGCCCATCCGGTAAATGGTTTGCAGCCACCGATGCCAGAGTTTCCATCAGCTCCAAATCGGCATTAATAGTCTCGCGGATATCCGGACGAATAACCTTTATAACAATATCCGTTAACTCGCCGTCTCTTTTCTTCAGTTTACCGGTATGCACCTGAGCAATTGACGCCGACGCCAAAGGGGTTGTGTCAAAATCAGCAAAGCAGTCACTAATACTCTGTAAACCTAAGGACTTTTCGATAATACGCTGCGCTGCATGACCATCGAAAGGAGGGACTTTGTCCTGCAGACGTGCCAGTTCAATCGCAATATCAGGCGGTAATAGATCGCGGCGGGTAGATAGCATTTGACCAAACTTAACCCACACCGGACCTAGCTCTTCGAGCGCCAGCCTTAACCGCACACCCGCAGGCTTGTCTTTGTGCTTATTGGGTAACCAAAACAACGCATGACGTCCTAGACGAATAGTCCAGGGCAACCAGCGTGCGGGGATAAGATCATCTAACCCATAGCTCAGTAGTGTTTTGGTAATTTTATAAAAGCGACGCGTCCGCATCATTAACCCTTCTTCTCACGACACTGACGTTCAAGGCGCTCAATTTGAGCCCGCAGCTGTTGTAAATCGGTTTTAAACTGGTCAAATTCAGCTCTTACCGGTAATAGTTTTTTCTCTTCAGTTAGCACACCATGGACCCAGCGCTGCTGCTGTTGCCATTGTGTTTTTACTTGCTCGCGGCTGCGACGCCAAAGCTTACCCAACCAGTGTGCAGGCACGTT
>NZ_DFTS01000008.1:72865-82033 GCF_002383015.1 Idiomarina sp. UBA4206 | reverse complement strand
GCAGGCACGTCGCCTATGGTCTTCGCCAGTTCAGCTTCCCAGTCGACGTTTAACGACTTAAACAAGCTCACCACCTGTTGCGCCAGCATAGGGTCACCGTCAATATCCAGTAAATCCGCTTTGATCAGTCGCGTCAGGTTGGCTGTATCCTGCAGCTCGGGCAGTACACCCTTTTCTGTTGCTATCCGGCAGTCTACATCGCTCTCATCCGACGTACTGAGCTGCACACCGTGGGTGTCCACACTCACGGTAATTTCAAAAGGCAGCTCTTTCAGATGAAAGCGCAGACGCTTTCCGTCCAGACGCTGCAAACGCTCCACCGACTCCGGGTCACGGTGCAACAGATTATTCGCTACCTTTTCAACCAACAAAGTTGGAATAAGCGGTAATAGCGTCATCAGAATTTATACCCTCGGTGCAGTGCAACCACGCCGCCAGTCATATTCTGGTAATCGACTTTTTCGTACCCGGCAGTGCTCATCATCGACTTCAGTGTTTCCTGGTCCGGATGCATGCGGATAGATTCCGCCAAATACTGGTAGCTGTCAGAATCGTTAGCAACAGCCTGTCCCATTTTGGGTAAAATGTTGAACGAATAGAAGTCGTACACCTGGTTCAGCGTAGCCGATACCGGTTTAGAAAACTCAAGAATTAATACACGTCCGCCAGGTTTGAGTACCCGCAGCATAGAGCGCAGAGCTCTGTCTTTGTCGGTGACATTACGCAAGCCAAAAGCTATGGTAATAACGTCAAAGGTATTATCATCAAACGGAAGTTCTTCCGCGTCAGCCTGCACATAACGTACATTGCCAATAACGCCGCTATCGCGCAATTTGTCACGGCCTACTTTCAGCATAGCGTCGTTAATATCGGCCAGTACAACTTCGCCCTCAGCCCCGACACGGCGTGAAAACTGCGCGGTTAAGTCGCCGGTTCCACCGGCAATATCCAACACTTTCATACCGCGGCGAACACCACTGCAGTCAATGGTGTAACGTTTCCATAAACGGTGAATGCCAAACGACATTAAGTCGTTCATGACATCGTATTTTGCCGCTACCGATTGAAAGACATCAGCAACCAGGCTTTTCTTCTGACTGCGGGCAACTTTTTGGTACCCAAAGTCAATGGACTCTTCGTTTTTATCGTTCATTTAACTATCCCGAACTGATTTTGTACTAGTGTACTTGATGATCACACCTGAGCATAGTGGTCACGACGCGGTAACCAGCGCTCAATTAACGCTTCAGCGCTTTGTGGGTAGTGCTCTAATACGTGCTGAGCAATATTTTGGGCTTCTGGTATTAACGCTTCATCGCGCTCTAAATCAGCCACTTTCAATTCGGCCAGACCGGTCTGCCGGTGCCCCAGCAATTCACCCGGTCCGCGAATTTCTAAGTCTCGCTGTGCAATCACAAAACCGTCGTTACTTTCCCGTAAAACGCCCAGTCGCTGCTGCGCCGTTTGTGACAACGGACTGTGATACAGCAGCACGCAGTGACTGGCAACCGAGCCACGACCAACTCGTCCGCGCAACTGGTGCAACTGAGCCAGGCCCAGCCGCTCCGGGTTCTCAATGATCATCAGCGACGCATTAGGAACATCCACCCCAACCTCTATGACAGTCGTTGCGACCAATAGGTCAATGTCACCCGCTTTAAACGCCTGCATCACCTGTTCTTTCTGCTCGTGCTTAAGCCTGCCATGCACCAGGCCAATACTTAAACCTGGCAGCTGCTCCTGCAAGTCATTGGCGGTGTCTTCTGCGGCCTGACATTCAAGTACATCGGACTCTTCAATAAGCGTACACACCCAATACGCCTGACGGCCTTCAGTGGCACAGACCTCCCGCACACGCTCCACAATTTGTTCCCGCCGGGTATCCGGAATGGCAACCGTCGTGACCGGTGTGCGTCCGGGCGGCAATTCATCAATAACTGATGTGGCTAAATCCGCATACGCTGTCATAGCTAAAGTGCGCGGGATGGGTGTTGCGGTCATAATCAATTGATGAGGATGCACACCGGCCTGAACGCCTTTTTCGCGTAATTGTAACCGTTGATGCACACCAAAACGGTGCTGCTCGTCAATAATAACCAATGCCAGGCGCTGATATGCAACATCCGCCTGAAACAGCGCATGGGTTCCAACCAGTAACTGGATCTCACCTTGCTTTAACTGTGCCAGTAACTCCTGACGGGACTTCCCTTTTGATTTGCCGCTCAACCAGGCGACATTAATGCCCAGCGGCATTAACCACTGACTAAAGGTAATAGCGTGCTGCTCAGATAAAAGCTCGGTTGGTGCCATTAAAGCCACCTGGTATCCGGCTTCAATCGCGGCCAGGGCACTGAGCGCAGCAACCAGAGTTTTGCCCGAGCCAACATCGCCCTGCACGAGACGCATCATTGGTTGGCCTCGGGCCATATCGCTGGTAATTTCTTTCACCACTCTTGCCTGCGCGCCAGTGGGTGAAAACGGCAACTGCTTTAAAAATGCCTCTTGTAACGCACCATTGCCTTTTATGGTAAAGCCCGCCTGAGCCTGTCGGGACTGGCGTAACTGCAGCAAACTTAATTGATGCGCAATAAGTTCTTCCGACGCCAGTCGCTGCTGCGCCGGATGCTCGCCTTGCTCCAACTGATGCAAAGGAACATCTACCGGCGGCCGGTGCAGAGTTAAAATCGCTTGTTCGAGAGAAAGTTGATGGGGCCTTAATTTTTCCGGCAGAAGCTCGGGCAAAGAACCAGGCTGAAGATACGTCAGTGCCTGCTCAATGATCTTACGCAATAGCCCTTGAGTTACACCTTCTGTCATTGGGTAGACTGGTGTCAGAGTTTCCTGCATATTCAATGGCTCACCGGCTTTAACAACGCGGTATTCCGGGTGGATCATCTCCCAGCCGGTCATGCCGCGGCGCACTTCACCAAAGGCTAATAAATGCGTGCCTTGAGCAAATTGTTTTAACTGAGCAGCACTGAACTGAAAAAAACGCAGACTGATACTGCCGGTTTCATCGCTGGCCTGACAAATCAGCATGCGCTTACGGCCGTACTTAATATCGGCATGCCGCACCGTGACCAAAACATTGGTTGCCACACCAGCACGCAAATTTGCAACGTCGGTCACTTGGGTACGGTCTTCGTATCGCAGCGGCAGGTGCAACAGTGCATCACTGACAGAGGCTAAGCCCAGCTTGCGCAGTTTAACCGCAACCTTTTCGCCCACACCTTTAAGTACCGTCAGTGGAATGTGCTGCAGTCCTTTTACCGCCACCTTTGCTCCTTATCTTGCACGCATCGCCAGCCACCAGGCTTCGTCCGCGACAATTTGTCCATTTTCATCCAACTCCGGATAAGGCATATTCTTACGCTTGCATGCCTTGGCATAAATCGGATGACCGCCTTCAAACAGCACTCGGTGTCGTTCTTCGGCACTCACGTGCGTTTTATCGTACAAACCAGCCAGTTCACGCTGGCGTTGCGCTTCATACAACATTACAGCGCCAGCTACAGAAACATTCAGTGACTGTACCATGCCCACCATAGGAATCATCACATGATGATCAGCAATATCCAGCGCCTCATCGGTTACGCCATATTTTTCCTGACCCAGTAAAATAGCGGTCGGCTTGGTGTAATCGACCTCACGGAAGTCTACAGAGTGTTCTGACAAGTGAGTCACCACCACCTGCATACCTTGTCCCTGAGTTGCCTCCAACGCTTCACCAATGGTTTTATGATTGTGAATTTTTACCCAATTCTGGCTTCCTAAAGCAGTTCCGCCGGACAACCTCGCCTTTTTGGTCAGCCATATCGCGTGCATTTCATGGACGCCTATCGCATCTGCCGAGCGAACCACCGCAGACAAATTATGGTTTTTATGCACGTTCTCCATGACAACGGTCAGGTCTGGCTGGCGTTTGTCCAGCATTTGGTTAATTCGTTGATATCGTTCAGGACTCATTTGCTTTTTTATAAAAATAGGACTAGATATAAGCAGTATACCCGAGAGAATCGGTCAGAACTAACCCTATGCTTCATCAAGGAAGACAAGAATAATAATGTCGTACTCCTATATTGCTCGGCAACCGATACTCACCAGAGACCAAAAAGTCTATGGTTATGAGCTGCTTTTCCGCGACAGCAACTCCAACAGTTTTCCTAATATTGACCCAAATGAGGCAACCTCCAAGTTGCTTCTGGAGCAGCACTTACTGGGTGATATTCAGACGCTGTGCATGGGAAAGCAGGCGTTTATTAATTTCCATGCCCGCACTTTGTTAAACGACTTTCCTTCTTTTTTAAATGCCCGAACGGTATGGGTGGAGCTGCTGGAAACCGTCGGAGTTGATGCTCCTTTACTTGAAGCCTGCAGCAGCACTACGTCGAAAGGCTACCGCATTGCGTTAGACGATCACGACTTTGACGGGCAGTGGGATCCGGTTATTCCGATGATCAACATGGTGAAAGTTGATATTCAGGAGCAGGGCTTAAACCTCGAAAGTAAAATTCGGTTCTTCAAAGAAAAGGGAATTCCTCTTTTAGCCGAACGGGTTGAGACTTACGACGAGTTTGAACGTTGTCTTGAATTGGGCTTCGATTATTTTCAGGGCTTTTTCTTTGAGAAACCTCAGGTCGTACAACAAAAATCGCTCTCGCCAAACCGTATTAGTAAGCTGACATTATTATCTGAGGTTCATAAAAAAGAGCTCGACTTAAATACCATAAGGCAGATCATCGAGCAGGACTTGTCGCTGACATACAGTTTACTGAAACTGGTGAACAGCGCACTTTACGGCGGCCGTAAGAAAATAGAAAACATTCAGCACGCTTTAGTCTATTTAGGCGATGCCGAAATTCGCCGCTTTGTTACCTTGGTGGTGTTAGCCAATGTCTCGGCAGGGCAACCTGAAGAGCTGACCATTAAGTCAGTGACCCGGGCGCGTTTTATGGAGTTAGTCACGGTCGAAATTCTCAATGAAAAACATCGCTCCAGCGCTTTTCTAGCCGGTATGCTTTCGTTACTGGATATTATACTGGGGGTACCGATGGACGATGTTCTCAAACAACTGCCACTTTCTTCAGAAATCACAAAGGGGCTGAAAAGCCGCGAAGGTGTCTGGGGCTATCTACTGCAAATGACCGAAATTTACGAGCGCGGCGAGTGGGACGCTCTGGATAAGCACCCTTTAAAACAAAAATTAAACGGCACCGATATTGGGCAGCTTTATATCGATGCCAGCCAATGGTGCCGTTTAGCGCTATTTTGAACCTTAACCTAAAAGCTTACGCGATACCTCATAGATGTCCGTCCGACGGTCTTTTTTATTCGTTACCGACCCCTCGTGATGCAAATAACGCAGCTCATCCAGGTTTAAGTCAGAAAACATCAACATTTCGGTGTTCGGTGTCGTTTCCGACATAATTGCGTCATGCGGGAAAGCAAAGTCAGACGGTGAGAATACAGCCGACTGCGCATATTGCACGTCCAGACTTTCTACTTCAGGTAAGTTACCCACACTGCCACAGATAACCACATAGCATTCGTTCTCTACCGCGCGAGCCTGAGCGCAATGACGTACGCGCAAATAGGCATTGCGGGTGTCCGTCCAGAACGGCACAAACAGAATTTCCAGTCCCTCATCGGCCATTATGCGGCCAAGCTCAGGAAACTCGACGTCATAGCAAATCAAAATGCCAATGCGTCCGGCGTCGGTATCAAAAACTTTGACTTCGTTGCCGCCTTCAATAACCCAGTCGCGTTTTTCGTGTGGCGTAATATGTAACTTATACTGCTCTTCCACCGAGCCATCGCGACGGCATAAATACGACACGTTATAAATTGTATCGCCATCCTGAAGCGGCATAGAGCCAGTAATGATATTGACGTTGTAACTGACCGCCATTTGCGACATTTCACGCTTAAACAGATCGGTGTACCCAGCCAGAAAACGAATCGCATCCATTTGCTGGCTCTGGTCAGTCAGCCCCATTAACGGTGCGTTGAAAAACTCCGGAAAGACAGCAAAGTCACTTTGATAACCCGACAAAGCATCAACAAAGTATTCCACCTGCTTCAGCAGCTCTTCTACCGACTCAACCGAGCGCATTTGCCACTGCACGGCCCCCACGCGTACGTTTTGAATACGGGTGGTGAGAATGTTATCCGATGGCTCGTACAGAAAGTTATTCCATTCCAGCAAAGTCGCAAAGCCGCGCGACTTCTCGTCCTCGGGTAAATACTTGCCCAGCAGGCGTTTTACGCTAAAGTCGTTGGCCAGCTGAAAGGTCAGAATGGGGTCATAAATTTCACGGCGCTGCACCTTATCCAAATACTGGCTTGGCGTCAGTTCGTTAGAGTACTTATAGTAATTGACGATACGACCACCTGCCAGAATAGCCCTAAGGTTCGCCTGTCGGCAAAGCTCTTTGCGCGCATCGTACAAGCGACGGCCCAGTCTGTAGCCCCGGTATTCAGGGTGAATTAAAACATCCAGGCCATAGAGCGCATCGCCTTTCTTATTATTAAGAATGGCTTCTCTGTGACCAATTAAGTCGTCGTAGGTGTGGGGGTTAGAGAACTTGGTGTACTCAACTTTTACGGTCAAGGCGACCCCGACAATGCGTCCGTTGTCCTCCAGACAAAACTGGCCTTCCGAGAAATCTTTTATCAGCTTTTCTATCGTAAACTGACTCCAGGAGCCGCCTATATCTTTATAGACCGCATCCATTAACGCTTTCAACTGTTCGTAATCTTCCAGGCGCAAATTTCGTATTTGCAAATGCAGTTCATCCGGGCTCATTATCTCTATCCTGATCTAAAACAACTTTACCGACAGTCTACACGTAATTGGAATAAGGTTGCATCAGGATAATTAGCTGTATAAACTTCTGGACGTCCAAATAAAAATAAAAGGCTGACACATGACAGATGCTTCGCCACAACCGGCTAGCGCTAAGGCGCTGTTACCTCTAGCGTTATTCTTAGTTTTGTTCTTAGGAACAGGGCTGTATTTTCAAAGCGAAGGCGTAGAGTACGCGTTTTATCAACTGCCCAGCCCGGTGGCTATTTTACCGGCAATAGTGCTGGGTATACTGCTCAGCAAACAGGCTTTTGAAGAACGTATTGAAACCTTCGTCGGTGGTGTCGGCGACAACAACATCATTACCATGTGTTTAATCTACTTATTGGCCGGTGCCTTTTCCACGGTCGCAGAAGCAACCGGCGGTGTAGATGCCATGGTGGCTTTAGGTTTAAACATTATCCCTCCGTCATTTCTGCTGCCCGGGCTATTCATCATAGCGGGCGTTATATCCACAGCTATGGGCACATCAATGGGTACCTTGGCGGCACTGGCCCCGGTCGTTCTGGGTATTGGTGAAGCAACGGATATCAGTCTGCCATTGCTGGCCGGAGTGCTGGTTAGCGGCGCGATGTTTGGTGACAACTTATCCATCATCTCTGACACCACCATTGCTGCAACTCGTACACAGGGCTGTACCATGCGCGATAAATTCCGTGCGAACCTTAAAATTGCAATACCAGCAGCTATTTTCACCGTTATTTGGCTGATCACTTACGATACCAGTCAGGTGCCTCTGGAGATCCCGGAAGCTAACCTCTGGCTGTCACTGCCTTACTTCGCCATTATTGTACTGGCGGTAATGGGGCTTAACGTTTTTGCCGTATTAGGTCTTGGTATTGTGTTAGCCGCTGCTTTTGGCATGTTCACGGTCGACTATGAATGGGTTGCTTTCAGTCAGGATATTTACGAAGGCTTTGGCAGCATGCAGGAAATTTTCCTTCTGTCGTTACTCATTGGTGGCTTATCAGCGCTAATCCGTCAGCAGGGCGGACTGGCTTTCTTAGCCGCTTTTGTCGAAAGTGCAGCCAACAAGGTGAGTAAACACAAGCAACGAGCCTCCGCCATTGGCGTTGCCGCACTAACCGCACTGACCAATTTCTGTGTTGCCAACAACACCGTCAGTATTCTGTTAGCCGGTGAGGTCAGCAAGCGTTTGGCAAAAGTGGGTAACTTAGCACCACGACAAAGCGCCAGCTTATTAGATATTTTTGCTTGTGTTGTACAAGGCGCGTTGCCGTATGGAGCGCAAGCACTGCTAATGGGGGCTAGCTTTAAAATATCCCCATTGTCAGTCAGTTTGCATACGGGTTATTGCTTTATTCTGGCAGCAGTGGCTATTGCTATTATCATCTGGCGCCGACCTCTGGAGGACAGAGAGCCGACACCAGAGTCAGCCTAAATTAGTTGGTGCTGGGCAGTTCCATAATGCCGTCAATTTCAATCTGCGCGCCTTTCGGTAATTGTTTTACGCCGATAGCCGCGCGAGCCGGATACGGCTGTCTGAAATGTTTTGCCATCACTTCGTTCACAATAGCGAACTGACCCAGGTCGGTCAGATAAATCTGAACCTTGACCATATCCTGTAATTCACCACCGGATGCTTCACAAACTGCAGTCAGGTTTTTAAACACCTGCTCCGCCTGAGCCGTGAAGTCTTCACTAACAAGCTCCATAGTTTCAGGAACCAGCGGAATTTGCCCGGAAAGATAAACGGTCGTGCCAATTTTGACTGCTTGCGAATAAGTGCCGATAGCAGCAGGCGCTTTATCCGTTGAAATAATTACTTTAGACATATTACTTCCTTAAGCGCGTCACGCGCTGAACATCCGGCATTTTACGAATGTGACGTATCACGTCCGCTAAGTGCTTACGGTTTTTTATGGTTAAAGCCACATCAATGAAATAAATGTTGGCGTCAATTTCTTCGGTCTGCAGACCGTCAATATTACAACCCGTGGTGGCAATTGACGAGGTTAACTTGGCCAGCACACCCTGATTGTTAACAATTTCAATGCGAATCTCAGAAATAAACTCGGCGTCGGGCTTGTTATCCCACTCAACCGGGAAGTATCGACCGGGATCATCTTCATGTCCGCGAACGTTTTTACACTCACGGCGATGGATAACCAAACCTTTACCCGGACTGACATGGGCAATAATATCATCGCCCGGAATAGGCCGGCAGCACTTCGCGAAGCTTACCAGAAGACCTTCAGCTCCTTTAATTGAGAGGCTTTTTTGCGATGCGTTGTCGTCTTTTATTGGCTGTAAATCGCCTAATAACCGCTTCGCAATAGCTA
>NZ_DFTS01000008.1:67014-72776 GCF_002383015.1 Idiomarina sp. UBA4206 | reverse complement strand
CCAATTTGCTTTAACAGGTTCTCGCGGGTATCAATTTTGGTTTCCTGCAACACTCGGTTAAATTCCGATTCCGGAATTTCGTCATAACTGACTTGCCCAAGCGCTGAGCGAAGTAAACGTTCACCCAGTTGCTGCGCTTCATCAGCTTCCTGGCTTTTCAGGTACTGACGGATTTTCGCTCGTGCTTTACCGGTTACGACAAAGTTCAACCAGGCAATATTAGGACGCGAGTTCGGTGCTGTTTTTATCTCAACCGTCTGCCCTGTTTCTAACGGTTTACTCAATGAATAAGTGCGATGATTAACCCTGGCGCCAATGCACGTATTACCAATATCGGTGTGTACCGCATAAGCAAAGTCTACTGCCGTAGCGCCCTGAGGTAATTCGGTGATACGTCCGTCCGGGCTGAATACGTAAATTTCATCGGGGAACAGGTCAGATTTGACGCTTTCAATAAACTCAAAAGAGTTACCGGCACTTTGCTGCAGCTCTAACAGGCTCTGCATCCACTTACGGGCACGCACCTGAGCGGTAGTACTGGAGTCATCAGATTTTTTGTACATCCAATGCGCCGCGACACCCCGGTCAGCCATAAGATCCATCTCTTCAGTACGGATCTGAATTTCTACCGGTACCCCGTGTGGGCCTTTTAAAGAGGTATGCAGCGACTGATAGCCATTTGACTTAGGAATTGCAATATAATCTTTAAACCGCGTTTCAATGGGTTTATACAAATTGTGCAGCGCGCCAAGAACCCGGTAGCAGGTATCCACACTGTCCACAATGACGCGGAAAGCATAGATATCCATGACCTGTTCAAACTTAACTTCTTTGGCCTGCATTTTGCGGTAAATACTGTGCAGATGCTTTTCACGGCCGGACACCCGCGCTTTAATATTATTGCCTTCAAGCCGGGAGTTGATTTCACTCTGTACACGCTCAGTAAACTCACGTCGATTACCCCGTGCCCGTTTAACTTCCGATTCCAGCAACTTCCCGCGCCAGGGATACAACGCCCAAAAACCCAATTGCTCCAGCTCGTTTTTAATATCGTGCATACCCAGACGGTGCGCTAACGGCGCATAAATTTCTAAGGTTTCGCGGGCAATGCGGCGGCGTTTGTCGGGCCGGAGGTGCTGAATAGTGCGCATGTTATGGGTGCGGTCAGCCAGTTTAATCAGAATAACCCGAATATCCTGCACCATCGCCATAATCATCTTGCGATAGTTTTCCGCCTGAGCTTCTTCTTTAGAGTTAAACTGAAGTTTATCCAGTTTAGAAACCCCTTCGACCAGACTGGCAACCGTTGCGCCAAAGCGCTCGGCCAGGTCTTCCCGGCTGGTTTCGGTATCTTCAATCACGTCATGCAGTAAGGCAGCCATGAGTGTTTCACAATCCAGCTTCATATCCGCAAGCAAACTGGCTACGGCAACCGGGTGAGTAATATAGGGTTCACCACTGCTGCGTTTTTGCGAACTATGGGCTTCATTTGCTACAACAAAGGCATCACGAATACGCTCCACCTGCTCAGATGGAAGATACTCACTAACTTGAGCCTTTAAGCCTTCAAATAAGTACACCAGATAACTCCCCGGGTCACACCGGACTTATGAATATACTTTCAGAATAAGGGGATTTGATAGAATTGCCAACGGCATTGATGCCGTTGGCGAATAGAAATTTTTATTCGATACCGCGCAACGCATCTACGGCGCGCAGTTCTTCAGCGTCTTGCTGCTTTTGAGCGGCTTGATCTTCGATGTCCAGACGTTCGTTGTCGATAAGACCTTGCTCTATTTCACGCAAAGCAATAACAGTTGGCTTTTCGTTCTTTGTTTCAACTAATGGCTCTTTACCATTAGCCAACTGACGCGCGCGGCGTGAAGCTAACAAAATTAAATCAAAACGGTTACCAACACGGTCTACAGCATCTTCTACAGTTACGCGAGCCATGGTTTTACTCCAAATAAAGCGTGAGTCGTATTTTTCGAAAGGCTAAGAATTATACGGAATTAAGCCCTATGATCCAAGCAATTCCTTCAATACCTTTGAATATCTTACTTGTTGGTGCGGCATTTTATGCCGTTGGGCAAAGACAATATGCTCCAGCGATGCCAGAGTACTATCAAAATCATCGTTTACCAGTAAGTAGTCAAACTCATGATAATGCGACATTTCTGCCTGAGCTTTTGCCATGCGCTCAGCAATAACTTCGTCGGAATCCTGACCTCGGAATCGCAACCTTTCTTCCAGAATATCCAAGCTTGGGGGGACAATAAAAACCGATCGCACTTCAGGGTGGTGTTCACGAACTTGTTGCGCGCCCTGCCAGTCAATATCGAGGAAAACGTCTTTGCCTTCAGCCAATAAGGACTCGACGACTTTACGAGAGGTTCCATAATAATTGCCGAACACACGTGCCCATTCATAAAACTCACCCGCATCAATACGCTGTTCAAACTCGTCAGTATTGAGAAAATGGTAGTGGACGCCCTGCACTTCACCTGGGCGCGGAGCACGCGTAGTAGACGATACAGATACCTGCATGGATTGATCGGGGTGTTTTTCCAACAAAGCCCGTATCAGGCTCGACTTGCCTGCGCCACTGGGGGCCGCAATGATAAACAAATTCCCTAACACCGGAGACGCGGTCATAACGGGTTCTCTTTTTAAGAAACGGACGATCACTGTTGGCGCGAAATAATAACACGGTTTCACACCGCGATGAAAATTGAGTAGAGTATGGCTTTTACGCAGCAGCGGTACTAATTTGCAGACTTCATCAGCGCCAGTGGCGAAACCATCAAAACTTCCCCTCTTTTTCGGCCTGTTGGTTCTGGTGTTGCTGGGGCTCAATCTACGCCCGCTGCTAACCTCGGTAGGACCTCTTGCCGACGAACTGCAAACCATTACCAAACTGTCTTTTAGTGAAGTTTCGCTACTGACCACACTGCCCATCTTAATGATTGGTTTAATGGCGTTATTCGCTGGCCGGGTAACGACAGCATTAGGTTATAAGCAGGGCATAGGTCTTGGCCTGCTTGTACTTTGCGCAGGCCTGCTAGTACGCTTATTTGAACCGACAAATATAAGCTTAATCAGTAGTGCCCTGGTTGGAGGGGTTGGTATTGCACTGCTTCATATTGTGATCCCTGAGCTGACCAAGCAAAAGTATCTGAATCGCTTAGGCATGGTCACCGGTCTTTGGTCTGCTGCACTGATGGGCGGTGCTGCACTCGGCGCCGTTGCCACCCCCTGGGCCGCAAACTTACTACCTGAACGGTTCCAGGCTCTGGGAAGCTGGTCCCTGTTGGCCTTACTGGTGCTCGTCATTTGGTATCTCCCTTTTAACCGGGTTCCGGTAGCCAGCATCCCTCCAAGACACCTGCTTTTGCGTGCTCATCGTTATCCACGGGCCTGGCTGCTCGGTATTTACTTTGCCCTGGTTAATGCAGGCTATGCAGGGTTCATTGCCTGGATAGCACCTTTTTACGCGGAGTTTGACTGGCCAGCACAAAAAGCCGGAAATTTACTGGCACTGTTTTCTTTAGTTCAGGTTATTGGCGCTTTATTGTTGCCAGCTTTATCTCGAACACAAGACCGACGCTTTTGGCTAATGCTAGCGGTTATCACCCAAATGGTGGGGTTTGCCGGACTCAGTTGGTTTCCGACAGCGGCTCCGTGGTTATGGTCCGCTCTGTGCGGTTTTGGTTTAGGTGGCGCTTTTCCGCTGTGCATTGTTATGGCACTGGACCATATCGATAACCCAGTGCAGGCCGGGCGTCTGGTTTCCTTTATGCAGGGTATAGGCTTTATGTTTGCCAGCCTCATGCCGCTTTTAACCGGATGGTTCAGAGATGTTTCAGGCAACTACAGTTTAGGCTGGCAACTACACATCATTGTTGGCTTATTAATTTTGCTGATAACCTGGCGCTTTAACCCCAAGAGTTACAAAGGCTTATTTAACTTGCGGGAATAATTCTCGCAATAATGTCATCGGCCAAACTCTCTAGCTGTTGCTGAGGTAAACCTCGTCCCGCCATGGTGCGCAACCCAATAACATTCGTTTGCAACAAGCGACCAAGACGTTCGGGAGACTGAGCCCGACCAATTTCTCCACGCTGTTGCGCCAACTTGAAAGCATCGGTGAAGCCGCGCTCAAACTCGTCCAGATAAGCTTTGGCAGGTTCACTAAACGTCTTGTCTTCCGGAGTGAACTCAAGCAAAGTTTTCACTAACATGCAGGCTTTCGTCGGCGACTCATTAGATGTCATTACCGCTATATTGCGAAGGTACAAACTGATACCCTGCAAAATAGACGAACTTTGAGCCAATGTCTGTTCAAACTCTTCCGTTGCAAGCACAGCGAACTTTTCCAGAGTTTCTTTAAATAACGCTTCCTTGTTACCAAAGGCGGCGTAAATACTTCCTGGCCTCATGTCCATTTCTTCTTCGATGTCTTTCATCGAGGTCGCATGATATCCCTTGCGCCAGAAAAGCTTGAGCGCATTATTAAGCGCTGTTTCCCGGTGAAATTTAGGCGTTCTGGGCATTTTCTTCATCCTTAATTATTGACCTGGAAACAAGTATAGACCTGCTTGTCCCTAATTTCACTTTAAGAAGTGTTAAGAATTATGATCCAAAGGTTTCGGGAACGACTATTAGAAGGAACATTACAAATAAGGGTAACACTATGGAAATTGTTCAGTTCGGTTCCGATGATATTGAAAATACTCTGGCGAAAATGTCAGATGACAAATTAAACGACATTGCGTTTGGCGCGATTCAGCTCGACGGCAGTGGCAAAATCATCCAGTACAATGCCGCTGAAGGCGATATTACAGGTCGCGATCCGGGTGCTGTTGTTGGTAAAAACTTTTTTAAAGAAGTGGCTCCTTGTACCAACAGCCCTGAGTTTAAAGGCCGCTTCGATGAGGGCGTAAAAAATGGCGACCTGAACACCATGTTCGAATACGTTTTTGACTATGAAATGAAGCCGACTAAGGTCAAAGTTCACATGAAAAAAGCCCTGACAGGGGATACCTACTGGGTGTTTGTTAAGCGGCTATAACGTGGCAAACTCACTTAATCACCACTTCATTGTAACTGTCATCGGCGATCTTATCGCCGATGAGCTCTCCAGAATGCGTCCGGCTGAAAGCGAGCATTGGAAGCGCCGTCAGTGGCACGAAGACGATTATTTGATATCGAAAAACCAGGTCACAAAAGACGATGGCGACGAAGCTGTTGCGGTAGACTCTCTGGAAAGGCTTGCTCTGGCCGGGCGGGTTGTCCAGTTTTTCCACATGGGAGACAGCGGAGTCGAGGACTATCTCTTACGTCGCCACAGTCTGTCCGAATGGGCTGAAGTGGTGCTTAAGTCACGACAAGTTCACTCTCAAAATTTAACCGTAACGACTTCTGGCAGTACAGGACAACCTAAGGCTTGTGAACACTCATGGAGCACTTTGGTTGAGGAAGCTAATGCGTTTATACGTATTTTTAATAATGAATACGACATATCGCCTAACAGAGTGGTCTCCTTAGTTCCCAGCCATCACATTTATGGCTTCCTGTTTACTGTGTTATTACCTAATCTCGTCGATATTCCCGTTATAAGAGGGTTCAAAGCCTATAGCCATGTTCGTAACGGCGGCTTGCGTGCAGGCGACATCGTTGTTGGCTTTCCCGAGTTATTGACTCAGCTTTCTACAGAGATCCCGCCATTACCGCCGGGAGTGCTTTTTATGAGTTCAACGGGC
>NZ_DFTS01000008.1:62143-66985 GCF_002383015.1 Idiomarina sp. UBA4206 | reverse complement strand
GAGTTCAACGGGTCACTGCCCACCAGGCACATTGCACCAGCTCTACTCTATGGGTGCTGCAAGAACTGTCGAGGTTTACGGTAGTTCAGAAACTGCAGGTGTGGGTTATCGCAGCGAGCCAGAGGATAATTATCGTTTGCTTCCCCGCTGGCGCAGCCACGACAGCAATCCTCAGTGTATCGTTGACAGGCAGACGCTATTAACCTTTGATTTACCGGATAGCGCAGCTTGGAAAAACGACAGTGAATTTCAGATTAAAGGGCGTGTTGATAAAGCTATTTCAATACGGGGAACCAATGTATTTCCCGACCATGTTGCTGATTGTCTACGCCAGCACCCTGATATTGCTGATGCCACTGTCAGGCCACTCGTAGCGGACGAAGGAACAGGCTTAAAGGCGTTTATTGTTTTACAAAGGCATTCTGAAAACGCCATGACTGAGCAAAGTCTAAAAAACTGGCTAAGTGAACGTTTACTTGCGGCCGAAGTCCCTCAGCACATCAGCTTTGGTAAGCAGTTACCGCTTAATACCATGGGCAAGGCCTGTGACTGGGCTATCGATAAACCTTAAGCGACTCAATTAATGCAGCGCTCTGACGAGTACATCGTCAAAGCGTAGATCCGTTACCTGGGCACATTCCAAAGCAATTTTATGCTTTACATTCTGTTGTGTTAACTGCTCCCGAACAGCGTTCAGACACTCATTATTACGATCAGCAGAAAGAGTCGACATAAGCACAACAATAAGGCCATTCCCTAAGCTACCCGGAATGTCGTAATCACGAATGCTATTACGCAATATATGGCTTGTCGCTTTTAACGTCGCAACATCATCAGCCACTTTTACAACAAGAACGTAATATTGGTATTCGGAATGCGCCTGAAATAGACTAAAGCGGCGTTGCAATGACTGCAGCATAAGGCGCCGATTGTAAAACCCCGTGTTCTCATCGCTGCCCCCCGTTTGTCGTAACTTTAATTCAAGTTCTTTGTAGTCGGTAATATCCTGAGTGGTGCCAAAAATAATTTCCTGACCATTGTCATTCGTCCGGTAAATACCAGATTCCCGTAACCATCGAATTTCGCCGTCCGCTAACATGATGCGATGCTCCACGTCCCGCGCACCGGACTGCTTAACCGCTTCAATAGCTTCAGTCAGCGCTTGTCTGTCTTCCGGGTGGGTCTTATCCATAACCAATGCTAAAGACGGTTTGGTTTTTGCTTTATTCAGACCATGTAAGTCGTACATAGTATCGGACCATTTAGACAACCCGGTTTTTAAATCCAGCTGCCAATGACCCAGCCCCCCGACTCGCTCGGCTAACATTAAATTCCGTTGGTTCTCTTCGGCTTTCAGTTCCAGCATTTTTCGTTCGGTAATGTCGAGCATTTGCCCATTCCACAAGGTGCTGCCGTCGTCTTGTTGAATCGTTACCGCGTGTCCGTATATCCAGGCTTCTTTACCGTTTCTAATCACACGGTATTCTTTTATCCAGCGGTATTTGTAACGGGCGGAGTCGTGCATACTTTTCAGTACCGACTGTAAGTCATCGGGGTGGATAATGTTGCTGAGCAAATTAATATCGTGACTCAATGCCTCGGCGGAACATCCGAAAATAGCTTCCACGCCCTGGCTCACATAGTTAAATTTTAATTCCCCGTCTGGCGAACGTTCAAGTTGGTAAAGAGCGCCTGGAACAGCATTTGCTAAGAGCTCTAAATTCACGCGGCTTTTATCAGTATTCATAACGACTAAGTCACTTTTTATCTACTGCAACAACAGTACTCATAATACCGCAGTGGCCAGAAACTAAACAGCAAATTAATACAAAGTGACCCATTACAAATCTTTCTGAGTAGTCTATATATAAATAAATCTTAGAAAAAACAGGAGCTTTTATGTCGGCCGAAAAGAGCAAATGGCATTCTGCGATTTTAGTGCCAGTATTTCTCCCTGCGGTAATCGTTATTGCACTGCTGGTTATAGGCACTTTGAGTGCGCCTGACAAAGCCGGGGAGCTATTCGACTGGACATTAGCAGGCATTACTGACAATTTCGGTTGGTTTTATATGCTGGCAGTTGCACTGTTTCTTATATTCATTATTGGTGTGGCTGTTTCCAATTGGGGCAAGATTAAACTGGGTCCCGACCATTGCGAGCCGGAATACAGCTTTACCTCATGGTTTGCCATGCTGTTCTCGGCTGGCTACGGCATTGCATTGCTCTTTTTCGGCGTGTCCGAACCCATATTACATTATGCAGAGCCTCCTGCAGGAGCGGCTGAAACCGTCGGTTCTGCCAAGCAGGCCATGCAAATTGCGTATTTCCATTGGGGTTTCCATATTTGGGCAATTTATGGCCTGGTAGGCCTGGTGTTGGCTTACTTTTCTTTTCGCCACGGGTTACCACTTACCATGCGCTCAACCCTTTACCCGCTTATTGGCGACAGAATAAATGGACCCATTGGGCATACCATAGATACTTTCGCCATTCTCAGCACCATGTTTGGTATTGCAACGACTCTGGGGCTGTCCGTTATTCAAATTAACGCAGGGCTCAATTATTTATGGGAAGATATTCCCGTCGGAACCATGGTTCAGGTTATTTCCATTGGACTCATTACTCTAGCCGCTATTGCTTCAGTGGTGGCCGGTATGGACAAAGGGATAAAACGGTTATCACTGATTAACATGACTCTGGTTGTCTTCTTGCTTCTGTTCGTTTTCGCGGTAGGGCCAACAATACACATCCTGGAAACCTTCCTGCAAAACACCGGGGCTTATTTAAGTGGCATTGTCGAGCGGACCTTTAACCTGCAAGCCTATGAACGCAGCGACTGGATTGGTAACTGGACCTTATTTATATTTGGCTGGACCATTGCCTGGGCGCCTTTTGTCGGGTTGTTTATTGCTAAAATAAGCCGCGGCCGTACCATTCGCCAGTTTGTTTTCGGGGTCATGCTGGTGCCTACGATATTTACTTTCTTCTGGTTCGCAGTGTTTGGCGACACCGCACTCAACATGATAATGAACGAGGGTTATACAACCTTAATCTCAGAAGTTCAGGACAACCAGGCAGTCGCACTGTTTAAGCTTTACGAAAACCTGCCAATGACCAGCATATTGAGCTTTCTGACCGTACTTTTAATTATTACCTTCTTCGTAACGTCGTCAGATTCCGGTTCACTCGTCATTGATTCCTTATCCTCCGGCGGCATGATGGAAACGCCTACATGGCAGCGTGTTTTCTGGGCCAGTACGGAAGGTATTGTTGCAGCTGTATTGCTTGTAGCAGGTGGTCTGGGAGCTCTGCAAACGGCGGCTATTACCAGCGCCTTACCCTTTGCCGTCATTATTTTGATATCAGCAGTGGGCATGTGGCGTGCTCTGGTCATTGAAGGGTACCAGTCCAATAGTCTCCAGAGTCACCGTCATTCTCACCGCCGTGGTGTTAACGAAGGCCCGGACTATTGGAAAAAACGTCTGGCCGGGCTGGTAGATTTCCCGAAGAAGGAGCCGGTACTGGACTTTATTAGCGGGCCTGCCACAGAGAGTCTTAAAAATGTTCGTGACGAACTGAAAGGCCAGGACTGGCCTGCTGAATTCAGGGCTGATGACGAACACAACCGAATTATCCTTAGTGTTGAACGAAAAGATGATCTCGATTTTGCTTATGAGATTCGTTTAAGAGACTATCTGTTACCAGAGTTTGCCTTAACTAATGACAAAAATAGAGAAATTTACTATCGGGCAGAGGTTTTCCTTAGACAAGGTGGTCAGTCGTACGATCTCTATGGTTATGAGACAACAGATATTATCAACGACGTGATCAATCAATTTGAGAACTACCTTCATTTTCGTCATCATAGTCCAGGTGTCTTACCCTGGGATCTTGAGAAACATGACGAGGACTTGAACGACGACCTTGAGACAAAGAAGTAAAAGGAGTGTAAAAGGTCGCTCTACGGAGCGGCCTTTCAGTGGTCGGACTGTTGATAGTACGAGACATGTGCGAGAATAGCCGTATTATCAGTATGGAGTTTAATGGTCACTATGGAACGTGTTGATACACCTACTCAGAAGCTGGCACCTATGCCAAGCATGCTGTTGCGCTCACTGCTAACCTTGCAGCGCAGTGACGAGTCTGAGGCCGAATCAGAGACTTTATGCAAAAGTTACTCTATTCCTGCGCCTACAGAAAAACACCTGAGTCGTTATCATCAAGCGTTTAATGGTTTTGTCAGCGATGTCCCTTTAGCTATGCTTTACTGTATAGCCCAAAGAGCACATCTTTCTCAAATGCTGGATGACAGTTTTCCCTGGCCCGCACCCGGTCTCGTTCATGTCAGCAATAAAATCGAACGACATCAGGTTATTTCTGCACAAGCTCCTTTTCAACTGATTTCAAAAGTCAAAGTCCCTAAACGTGGCCCTGATGTTTCTCCACGCCGTTTGCGTCCGCAGTTCGTGGTGGAGTTTTGGCAAAACAACGAAAAAGTAGCCACCTGTTCCAGTGTCTATCAGGTCATGAGTGGCCAAAGCCAGGCTCCCTCGAAAAAAGCAGCAACACCGATAAAGCCATTTGAACCGGAAGCTGGCTGGGAAAACATCAGCCATTGGCAGTTAGGCAGCGGTATGGGCAGGCGTTACGCGAGAATTTCCGGTGACTTTAACCCGATTCATCTGCACCCTCTGGTATCGCGCTGGTTTGGGTTTGAGAAGCCTATTATCCATGGCATGTACATGATGGCGAGAGCTCAGGCTGAACTTGAAAAGCGCCAGCAAAAAGCCGTTACTTATATTGACGTTACGTTCAAACGACCCGTTATTTTACCGGCTCCT
>NZ_DFTS01000008.1:60602-62073 GCF_002383015.1 Idiomarina sp. UBA4206 | reverse complement strand
TGTACAGCTCTGGGCATCAGAAGAAGAGGATAAAACCAAATACGAAGTAAGAAGCAGCGATCATGTTTCCTTAAAACTAGAAGGGTCAGTCCGTTTCGACTGACCCTTAAAAAGACTTATTGGTGTTTATAAACCTTACCGTCTTTCATCACAAAACTGACATTTTGCAATAAGGTAACATCGTCCAACGGGTTTCCTTTTACAGCCACGATATCCGCTAGTTTACCTTCTTCAATGTGACCAATATCATCATTTTTAAGCAGCTTGGCAGCTATGGAAGTTGCTGACTGAATCGCTTCAGCTTCGGGGACACCTGCTTCTACCATGTATTGGAATTCTAACGCGTTATCACCGTGAGCGGATACGCCACTATCGGTACCAAATGCGAAATTAACCCCCGCTTTATAGGCTTTTGCAAAAGTGTCCTGAATTTTAGGGCCTATTTCGCGCGCTTTCGGTCTGACAACGTCCGGAAAGTAACCATCAATTTCCGCTTTTTCAGCAACAAACTTGCCGGCCAGAATGGTGGGCACCAGATAGGTTCCGTGCTCTTTCATAGCCGCTATTACTTCGTCATCCATGTAAGTACCATGCTCTACCGAAGTAATGCCGGCTTTCACTGCCCGCAGCATACCTGCTTTACCATGGGCATGTGCTGCAACATGAAAGTTGTAGTCATTGGCAATATCAACCAGGCCTTTTAGCTCTTCGTCAGTAAACTGAGGGTTGTCGCCGCTACTGGCCATACTCAAAACACCGCCGGTTGCGGTAATTTTGATAAAGTCGGCACCGTCTTTGTAGTGCTGACGTACTGCTTCGCGAGCATCTGCGGCACTATTAATAACACCATCTTTAGGCGTCGGACGCCCCATCAGTTCTTCTTTCCAGCCGTTTGTCGGGTCGGCATGTCCACCGGTCGTTGCCAAAGATTTCCCTGCGGAATAAATTCTTGGCCCGTCAACCACACCAGCATTTACCGCATTACGTAAGGCAATAGTGACGTTGTCGGAGTCCCCCGGGTTTCTTACCGTTGTGAAGCCAGCTTCCAAGGTTTTCATGCCATAGTGTTGAGCTTTCAAAGCAAGATCAGCAGGGTTCTCAGTAAACTGTTTTATATAAGAGTCAGGCCCGGACTGGCCGTCAAGGTGAACGTGTAAATCAATCAAGCCAGGCAGACAGGTATGTGCGCTTAAATCCGTAACCGAAGCATCACCGCCGGGGGCGTTCACTTTAACGGCAGTAATTTTGTTGTCAGTGACTTCAATATAGCGCTCACCGGCAAGACGACCGCTTTCACTGTCAAACACATTTCCGCAATGCAGCCATTCACCAGCCTGAGCGGTGTGTCCTGCTAACGCTACGGTTAAACCTATAGCTATTTTCTTCAACATACTTCCCCCTGATTTTATTTTACTCTTTATGGTCTGTGATACTCCGAACCGTTACGAATTGCAACGCCAGCGATCACTAA
>NZ_DFTS01000008.1:56909-60519 GCF_002383015.1 Idiomarina sp. UBA4206 | reverse complement strand
GATCACTATTGCGACCAAAGGTTAATCTTTATCGACAGTTACCTGAATTGGGGTTCCCCAGAGCTCTCTAATTTCAGACTCATGTTTCAACAACGAAGCTAAGGTGTAATTCGACAGGAAGTTGTAGAAGGTTTCTTTGCCTTGGTTGATTAAGCTTTTCAACTCACAGACAGGAAATATAGCGCACTCGGGCTTATGGCAGTCTATCCAGTATTCATCGCCTTCCAGTCGCCTAATCACTTGATCAAGACGTACATCGGCAGGGTCAACCGCAAGTAAAAAACCTCCGTTTTTGCCACGGCGAGTTTCTATCAGCCCCTCTTTCCCAAGCTGATGAACCACCTTATTTAAATGATTTCTTGGCACGTTAAATATGCCACTTAACTCATCGATGGTGACTCTTTCATTGTCTTCTTTCGCTGCCAGATACATCAGCACTCGCAAGCCGTAGTCTGTATACTTTTTTAATTGCATGCGTGCGTATTACCTTTATCGGGGTTCTTGTTTAAAGACCAGTTGACGACCGCCACGAGTGCTCAATATCAGGCGCTCCTTATCATCAATGTTCACTTGATAAACACGCTCGAGTACATCGCTAAACTCACGCGACAAAGCGTTGGCTGTATCACTACAGGCCATTTTCGTGCTGCCTGTTAAGCGGATCTGCGCAAGCTCGCCACCCATGTTGTAATGTCCAAAGTAGCGATTGCACCCATTAAAGCCCGCCAGTTGATTGTCCTCTAAAAACTGGATGGTGGCAGGTTTGGACTGAATTGCATGCCCCTCAAACTCTGATAATTCCCAGCTGACGCCCTGAAGCAACCATTCGCTGTCTCCGCCACATCCAGAATACATCCGGTCAGACTCCTGTAAGTCCACCTGATAAGGATATAAACGGCCACTCATTGAATCGCGACATAACCGGTCAATAACAATCAGGTGTTTATCTGTGGTCGACTCTATACGCCATTCGTAAGGCTGGGTTGATACCACTTGCGCAGGTTTTAAATCGATAATGGCTTCGCTTTCCGGGGTTGTTAAGGCCATATGCTGAGGGTTTACTGCCACTTGCCAGAAGGGTTCATTACCTTTAGCAGTAAAGTGTTTGGGCAAGGCCCCCTGTTCCACACACAGCGGCATGTCCTGGCCACGCCAGGTAATATCAGCTTCGTTACCCTTACTCCAGAACTCAGTGGCAGGTTCGTTATCATTTGAATAACGGGTGACTGAGCCGCTCACCGCTTGTGTCAGCAGTTCTTGCTCAGATCCATAACTTAACAGCAAACCTTGCTCTTGCTGCAATACACTCAATTCACTCGCACCACATTGGTAAGCAACGGGTGCCTTCTCTGCTGGCGATACAAGCGCACAGCCTGACAGCAGTGTTGCAGCGAAAAGAGAGAGACTTCCTTTTACGGTGATACCGGGCATACTTGCCATCCTGTTATTTTTAACTGTTAAGATAAGATTCTATAGTATGTGCTGGTGATTGCACTAACTCCTCAAACTCATTTTGAGTAATAGGCCTGGAAAATAAAAAGCCCTGACCTTCGTTACATGCCATTTGCACTAAAAGCTTAGCTTGCTCAACTGTTTCAATGCCTTCTGCAACAATTGAGCATTTAAAATTGTGAGCCATTAACACGATAGTACCTACCAGCTGTTGGTCCGATGAATTGCTCACTAAGTTCATGACAAAACTACGGTCAATTTTAATCACGCTAATTGGTAAATTCCGCAAATAAGACAATGATGAATAGCCCGTACCAAAATCATCCATCGCTACGGTAACTCCCGCTCGCGTCAAGACCTCCAGTTCATGCTGGACTTTCATCAGGTTCTGCATGACCGCAGATTCCGTGATTTCCACCTGTACCTGTTTGGGCTCGACCTTGTGACGTTGGCAACACTCCAGAAGATCCGAAGCAAAAGTTCCGGTTACCATCTGTTGAGGGGACACATTTATTGCCAACACAAAGCTTCCATCAACAATGTTCTGTTGACGCCATTTCGCCAACTGTTTTATCGCATGCTCAGCAACCCAGTCTCCTATCGCTCTGATATCACCGGTTTGCTCTGCTAATGGGATAAACAGCGCGGGCGATATGAACCCCTTTTCTATGTGTTGCCAACGAAGTAATGCCTCTGCGCTGGTTATCTTACCGGTAACTAAGTCGTACTTAGGCTGGAAAAACAACTGAAGATCATCGGCTTCTAAGGCTGCTCTCAAGTCGTTACGTAAACTAATACGATCAGCCAAATCACGATGCAGCTCGTCAGAAAACAGCCCGACAGGGGGTGTTCCTTTCTTTGGTAAAGCCAGGGAAGCCTGACGTATCAGTTCATCCGGCTCTATATTACTGTCCAGAGTAGAGCTTATTCCGGCCCGGGCAGCGATAGTGATAAGTAAGGTTTCGTAATCGTGATCGCCGCTGGCAACATCAACCAGTCTATGCCCTTTACGCATGAGTTCGGCATCTAACTGCGCTTCAAACACGACAACATATTCCTGTTGCCCCCAGCTACCAATGAAGCTGCGGGCTGGTGCTTTACTTTGTAATAACAGCGCCAGTTCACGCGTAAAAGCTTCGGCCAAAGGGTAACCATGCAACTGAGCAACTTCTTCAAGTTCATCAATAACCAGAAAGACAACGCTACAGCCTTTATCGGAGCGCACCATTGCATTAACTTCCTGCAGAATTGCCCGTCGGTTAGGTAACCCGGTTAGCATGTCCTCAAGAACGAGCTCTTCAAGCTCCGCAGAGCGTTTACTTGCAATGGCTTCGTAAAATAACGACGCATCTCGTCTCGCCTGCGAACGATAATGGACCTGCAAAATGTTACGCAGTCGCTGTAAAATTTCTTCGTTATCAAAGGGCTTGGTTAAAAAGTCGGTAGCACCCAGTTCAAGTGACCGGAGCCGCGTTTCTTTATCGCCCTGAGCTGTCAACATAACCATTGGCGGAGCATCATCGCCATAAGTTTGTTTCATATGTTTAAGTACTTCAGCACCATTCAACTCCGGCATTCTGTAATCTAACAGAATAAGATCCGGTTTAAATGAGGCCATTTTTTCATCAATGAGCCTGGGAGTTTGTACCCCTTCAATATACTGGTACCCAGCCTCTTCTAATAATGCGATGAGAAGCTCAATGTTGGTGTGATTATCATCAACAATCAGTACTCTGGCATTAGCAATATCCTTCGCTGACAAAGCATATCCTTCTATCTTTCGATTCTATTAACTAATTCCTTACGTAACTTTTCTAAAAACCGATGAGTTGGATCAAAAAAACACTAAAACTATTATTGCGAATCATTCTTATTTTAATTATCATTCTCGCCGCTTAATTCATTGAAACTGAAATTACTTTTCAAAAAAGGTCAATCGAGTCCGTTATGAAAAAAACGATCTTAGCTAGCACCATACTCACAGCTCTGGCAGCTCCGGCTTTAGCAAATACCGCTGTCGATACAGATATCGAGCAAATTAAAATTATTGGCAGTAAAACAGAAGCCCGCAATGTTGCCGGCTCAAGCGCCGTTATTGACGAAGAGCAGATGCGCATTGAAGTTCCGAGCGACATCAACCAACTGATGAAAACCATTC
>NZ_DFTS01000008.1:48218-56806 GCF_002383015.1 Idiomarina sp. UBA4206 | reverse complement strand
AACCATTCCGGGCATTTATGTCCGTGAAGAAGACGGCCAGGGCCTGCGTCCTAACATTGGCATCCGTGCCGCAACAGCTGGTCGTGTCAGTAAGGTCACTTTGCTGGAAGACGGCGTTATGATGGCTCCGGCGCCTTATTCAAACCCAGCGGCCTACTACTTCCCGACTACCTTCCGTATGTCATCCGTTGAAGTATTAAAAGGTGCTCCTTTACTGCGTTACGGCCCACAGACAACCGGCGGCGTTTTAAACCTGGTAACAACACCTATTCCTGAAGACTTTGGCGGACAAGTTCTGACTCAGTTTGGCGAAAACAGCAGCCGTGATATTCATGCTCATGTTGGTGGCACTGAAGGTCAATGGGGCTTTTTATTAGAAACCGTTCAACGCAGCGGCGACGGCTTCAAAGAAATTGACCGCAGCAGCCGCGACGCCGGTTTTGATATTGAAGACTATGTTGCAAAACTTCAGTGGACGAGCGAGCGCCAGAGCCTGTTGGCCAAAGTTCAATATTCAGAAGAAGTCTCGAACGAAACTTATCTCGGTTTGACCGATGCCGATTTCGCTCAGGATGAAAACCGCCGTTATGGCCTTTCTGAAATTGATCAGATGGATAACTCCCACAAAGGCTACAGCTTAAACTATGCGTTTGAAGCGACTGATAATCTGACTTTTAATATTTTAAGCTACTACAACGACTATGCTCGCAACTGGTTCAAACTGGATGGCGGTAATGCATACGTCAGTGCGGCTAACAGCGGTGACGCCGATGCATTAGCTATTTTGCAAGGCACTCAGGATGAAGCCGGTCTGAACTACAAAAACAACAACCGAGCTTATGAATCTAAAGGCATTGAAGCTAATGCTCAGTTTGCTTTAGGGACTCATAGCCTTGAAGTGGGTGTTCGTGACCACAGCGACGAAATGGACCGTTTCCAGCCGGTTGGAATTTATGATCAGGTTAACGGCAGCCTTGTATACCAGGCTGAAGTTATGCCTACTGGCGGTAACAACCGTCTGGAAGGCGCTGATGCAGTCAGCTTCTGGCTGACAGACCAGTGGCAGGCAACCGAAGACCTTAACGTCCACTTTGCACTGCGTTATGAAGACGTTGAGTCTTATCGTTACCAGTTTGCTGACACGGCTCGCGAGCAACTGGACAGCACACGTTCAAACGACAGCGACGAATGGTTACCGGGCGTTTCCTTCACTTATGACGTGAATGATAACTGGCAGGTACTAGCAGGCGCTCATAAAGGCTTTTCGCCTTTAGGCGGCGGTGCGAAAGACTTCCAGGAGCCAGAAACCAGTAACAACTACGAAGCCGGTGTTCGCTTTAATCAAGGTTCCTTCTTTGCAGAAGCCATTGGTTTCTACAGCGACTTTAGCGATACCACACAGCAGTGTTCAATTGCTAACCCATGTGACAATGGCGCTGAATCAGGCTCTTATGTGTTGGGTGAATCAACGGTAGCCGGTCTGGAATTACAGGCGAGCAATACCTTTGAATTGGGTCAGTTCCTTATGCCGGTTGATTTGGCTTACACCTACACCAAAGGTGAAATCAGTCAGGACAACGCGGTGACAGGTTTAATGGACGGCGATGAACTGAATGACATTCCGCAGAATACCTTCAGTGTTCGCGTTGCGCTAGATAACAACAAAGGCTGGGTAAACTATGTGGTCGGTAAATACATTGACGAAATGTGCGTCTCTGTTGGCTGTAACCGTGACAACAGCCGTTTTAACAAAACCGAATCACTGTTTGTGGCCGACTTTGTCAGTCGTTATGAAGTCGACAACAACATGGCGGTTTATTTCAAAGTTGAGAACCTGTTCGATCAGCAGAAGATTGTTGCTCGTTCACCGCATGGTGCGCGTCCGAACAAACCTCAAACAGCCTCTTTAGGTGTGGAATACACTTTCTAAAAACCAATCCCTCCCTGGATTTGTTATGGCCCCATTCTTATGGGGCCATTTTTTGGTTTAGCTTATTGGGCTAAGCTGATCAGGTAATCCGCTAACGCCCCCATGCCCGTTTTCTTAACACCGGCTTCACGCTCGGCACTTTGATTATAGTTGGTATTGGTGTTCACATCGTAAACGTACAGTTCGCCTTTTGCGTCTTCAATAAACTCAATGCCGGCCACATCAATATCATTGGCCTTCAAGAATGCTTCCAGCGCAAAAATAATTTCATGGTCATTAAAGCGCTGTGTAATAGTGAATTTATTGGGTTGATTGTTCTCAGCAGGTGCTTCATTGGTTGGGCAAAACGCATCATCCACACTGCACACATCGGCCGGGCATAACTCAAAGCCTTGCTCAGTGTTCACGTTAACCGCGTAAATAAATTTCTGCCCGACAAATTCGCTGCGGGTGATATGTGGTTGCTTTGGCTTAATGTATTCCTGTAACAGCCAGATGCCATCTAACGGCTCTTCATAATCATCGCTGTCGATATAACTCCTTAAGCCAGCGACATCGTCAAACTTAATGACGCCTAAACCTTTGCCCCCGCGATTAGGCTTTAAAATCAGCGGCCACTCGGCAAACTTTTCAGCCGCTTCTGTCAGCAGATCTTTTCCGACCACTGCCTGCGTTTTCGGCACATTTAGGCCTGCTTTTTGTAACGCCGCATATTGCGACAGCTTACACACTTCCAGTGCCAGCACCCGGGTGCCATTAACCACGGTTCGGTTACTTTTTTCCAGCCAGGTTAACGCCATGCGAGTCAGTTCCGGTGCAAACCGATGGCCCCTTGTGTGCGAGGAGGCACTCATACGGTTATAGTAAACCGCATCTTTCGGAAGCTCGGAAAAAGGTATCACTCCCGTATCCAGGAACCATTCTTTGGCTTCTACGCCGCGCTTTTCAAACTCTGCTCTTAGTGGCACCAGCCACTCTTCGTTTTCGTGCAGAATAACAATATCTCGCATGTATACCTCTTAGCGTCTCAGCTGATGTATCAGCAGAACTACGACAATAAAAATGATGCCCGACAACAGCACCTGCCACGGCACAAAAACAGCCAGTCCAAGACAGCTGGCCAAACCTATTATGGATACCCACTTTGGCACAAAACGATCACTCTTTGTGACTTTCAATGCGGCCAAATTCGTAATGCCATAATACACTAAAACCGTGAAGGCACTGAACGACCATGCGGTCTTTATATCACCAATTGCGACCAACACCAGCATGACAATACAAGTTAGCCAGGTTGCCGGTGGTGCCGATGTTTGTTGACCGTTTAAATTGGCAAAGCGCATGGGTAAATCGGCGCGGCGGCCCATAGCCAGAATCACCCGCGATACCCCTAAAATTAAGTTCAGAATAACTCCGCCCATAGCAACCACTGCACCAACGGTCACTAACCATTGTACAGGTCCGCTCGGCAGCAAACTTGCCAGAGAGAAATGCTCCGCCTGAAAGTTCGCTATACTGGGAAAACGCAGCAGAGCATTCCCCACTCCCAGATACAGAAGCGTCACAACCGCCAGAGTTAAAACAACGGCCAGAGGAATAACCCGGCGCGGGTTTTGTACCTCTTCCCCCATGGTAGCAATTCGTCCGTAGCCGGTGTAGGCAACAAAGAGTAAAGCTGAAGCTTGTAGTACCTGCCACCACTTAACAGACTGCCGCTCTAGCATTACAGCCGTTTGCTGATGGCCTGTAACAATAAAGGCCAGCAGAGCAATTATGCTCAGTGTGACAATGGCGGCGTTAACCCAATTTGTGCGCTTAACGCCCCCCAGNNAATACCGCAGCCGCTATCCACTGCGCTAAATAGTCCGGTATTGCCGTGGCATTGGTCACATACCAGCCTACCGCCAGCGCAGCGGTTGCCGCTGAAGCACTTTTTGCTACCACGAACAAGCTACCCGCCGTTACACCATAAGCCGGAGTCAGAAACCGATAGCCATACTCGTAGGTGCCTCCACTGACGGAATGAGCAGAAGCCAGCTGCGCGGAAGACAAGCCATTACATAAGGCCGTCACCGCCGCAATGAGAGTTGCCCATAAAACGGCACCACCGGCAATATCCGCACCAATACCCACACTCACGAACGCACCGGTACCTAAAATGGAACCAAGCCCCAAAACAATGGCGCCCGCGAGCGAGGTAGAGCGAACCAACTGCTGATTCATGCTATCCCCTTTAATCTTTCGTTGCTGATTCAGTCACTTCTCTATTATCTTACAGGGTAAAAGATGAAATGGATGTGACAACCTATTAATGAAACATTTAGCACTGGGCCCGATTACAGCACTTATCGTATTGCTCACGACGCAATTGGCGAACATGCCATTACCTGCCGCGCTTGAGTTAAGCACTGTGGTCTGGGTAGCCTGGTGGTGGGTAACCGAGTGCATCCCCTTACCTGTCACCTCATTACTCCCTTTCGTCTTGCTTCCGGCCTTCGGGGTTATCGACACACAAACAGCCGCAGGCGCTTTAGGCGACAATATTATCCTCTTGTTCATGGGCGCCTTTATGTTGGCCAAAGCCGTTGAAGCCAGTGGTGTTCATAAGCGCATGGCCCTTTCTTTGGTTGCCCGCATTGGTGCTGACAATGGCCGCAAAGTGGTTATTTCCTTTATGGCGGCGACCGCCTTTCTGTCCATGTGGATATCGAATACGGCAGGTGTGCTGGCACTTTTACCTGTGGCATTGGCATTGGCCGATGCCAGCGACGATGAAAACTTCCAACGGGCTCTGCTGTTAGGCCTGGCCTACGCCGGCTCACTTGGCGGTATCGCTACTTTAGTAGGAACACCACCGAACCTAATTTTTGCGTCTATCTACCAGAATATTACCGGAACCGAGTTCAGTTTTACCCGTTGGCTTGGCATTGGTTTACCCATGGTTTTATTAGGTTTACCTGTTATTGCACTTTGGTTAACCCGCAACGTCAAATTATCAAAGCCACTTGAGTTACCAACCACCAGTGAAATGACAACCTATGAGAAGCGTGTGCTCATGGTGTTCGGTACCGTCGTCGTTTTGTGGATAACACGTACCGCACCCTTTGGCGGCTGGACCGGCTTACTGGGCATTGGCAGCCTCAATGACGCGACCGTTGCACTGGCCGGTGTAGTTGCCATGTTCGTTATTCCAACCGGAAAAGTTAAACGCGAGAAGCTATTAAACTGGCCACTGGCAAAAGATATTCCCTGGGGCATTTTATTGCTGTTTGCCGGCGGTATTTGCTTAGCCCGTGGCGTTATGGAAAGTGGTTTGGGCGAAATTATTGGCCAGTCACTTACCGCATTAGGCGTGCTGCCGTTATGGCTACTTATTTTTGTGTTAGCGCTGACCGTGTCCTTCGTAACAGAAGTCACCTCCAATACAGCAACTGCCACCTTACTGATGCCCATTCTTGCAGCCACAGCAGCGGCCCTTGAGTTACCCATTGAGTTACTCATGATACCTGCGGTTATTGCCTGCAGTTGCGCGTTTTGTATGCCGGTAGCCACACCACCAAACTCCATTGTTTTTGCCTCTAACCGGGTCACCATAAAAGCCATGGCCAGAGAGGGTGTGGTGCTTAATATTTTGCTCGCCATTGTCACGACACTGGTGGTACTCATTTTTGTCTAGTGCGCCCGAGTCGGTGACAGGCTATAATCACCCGCTTTCATCCCCTAGAAAGGACTTGATATGAGCGACTTCCCAGCCTGCCCGGAGTGTAATTCCAGCTTTACCTACCACGACGGAACTTTACTCATTTGCCCTGAATGCGGACACGAATGGTCCGAAAACGAACCTGAAGCGGCTGACGATGCGCCATCCTTTCGTGACTCTAACGGCACACCATTGGAAGACGGCGACACCGTCACAGTGATTAAAGATCTTAAAATTAAAGGGTCATCTTCGGTGGTTAAAGTAGGCACCAAAGTTAAAAATATTCGTCTCATTGACGGCGATCATGACATTGACTGCAAAATTGACGGCATTGGTGCAATGAAACTGAAATCTGAATTTGTTAAAAAGGTCTGAAACCGGATACCGGAACTTATTATGAAAACCCTATTGATTGTCTGCCTCGTTCTTTTTTCGTCATTTACATTTGGCAAAAGTAACGAACAAACCCTGGTGCTCATTTCAATAGATGGTTTTCGTCATGACTATATTGAAAAGCACGATGCGAAAAATATTGCCAAGCTTGTTCAGGAAGGCGTGCGCAGCGAGGGGTTAATACCGGTTTATCCATCAAAGACTTTTCCTAATCACCTGTCTATTATTACCGGCCGCTATCCAACCAACCATGGTTTAGTCGACAATAACTTTTACGATACTGAGCGCCAACAAAAGTACAGTATGGGCGATGGCTTAGAAGACAGCAGTTGGATAACCGCGTTGCCTTTGTGGAACCTTGCTGAATTTCAGGGAGTAAAAGCAGCCACTTTCTTCTGGCCTGAATCCGACGCCCGCATAAATGGCCGGACACCCAGTTATTTTTATCATTACAGTCACCCGGTTCCTAACCGCCAGCGAATCGAACAAATCATCGACTGGCTCAAGCTACCGGAAAAAGCTCGTCCACGGCTGGTTACCGGCTACTTTTCCGTTGTTGACACCATGGGTCATCGTTTCGGACCAGACTCGAAACAAGTAAAAGGGGCCGTTCAGCACATAGACGAGCTTATTGGAGAGTTGTGGCGGAAGTTACAGACAGAAGTGGATGCTTCCGTGAATTTAGTGTTGGTTTCTGATCATGGCATGGCTCCGATACTAGCCGACAAAATGATAGAAGTTGATGATCTGAACATTCACTCTGATCGGTTTACCGTCATTAACGCACAAACCCGTTTGCTGATTTATGCTAAAGAAAATACGTCAGAGCAACACATTGAGTCGCTCCGTCAACGTTTAAAACAAACAACGGAACAGCCATTTTATATAGAAACAGAAAGCGCACTTGCACAGCGACACTTTGTTAATAGCCCTCGTGTGCCGGCTATCGTGCTTGCAACCGACGCACCAAACAGCTTTGCTACCCGACCAGCTGAGGAACGCTCTGATGGAGGTACTCACGGGTATTACGGCACTCGCGATATGGATGGGTTATTTGTTGCCACCGGCAACGCCTTTAATAAGGGACAAAGCATTGAGCGTTTTGAAAACATTCATATTTACCCAATGCTGGCAGAATTACTGGGGTTAGAGATTCTCACGGAAATTGATGGCCGGGCGGAAGTGCTCCGGCCAATTCTCGAAACTCATTAATCAGCATCAGGTTGCGGTGTTTTCATGAACACCGCGACGATTGCCGCCGTAATAGCCCCAATGACTAAAGCAAAAATCATTGACTGAACAATATAACTACTAAGCTGAAAATAAACCTCAGCTTGTTCTGCACTCATTTCGCCTTGAGTTACTGAAAAATTGCTCACATTTTCAAAGTAATCAGGCGAAATAATGACATGGGTTATCCACTGGCTAATTGGCGTCAAAATAGCCACCACAACGGCAATTATCAAACCGCTTACAAACCCCTGCTTCCAAGTCATCGATCCATTTAGATCCTTTTCGCGTTTTTCTCTCAGTGCCAGTACATAAATAGCAATAGCAATGAGTGCAAAGAAGTTGGTATAGGTTGCGTGGTAAGCAATATAGTTGTCATGCAGACCGACTAATCTTTCCATTAACATCCACAACAAACCTGCAATGGTGAAGATAATGCCCCACTTTATTTCTGTTTTTCGTTGTTTAAGCATTTTGTACTAACCTTTTGTAAAGATCCCTAAAAACAATAGCCTTATTAGCAGACTATCTGTAATTATAGTCGTGTTTTCAAACAATTTCCTTCAGGAGGGTTCCCGTGGAAATACCCAGCATGCTCGCTATTGTCGCTGCACTATGGGTTGTTCTCGTCATTGCCGGCGTTTTTGAGGCTGTTCGTCACTGGGCGCTTGTTCGCAAAATTCCGGTTCGAGTCCATGTTAATGGCACTCGCGGTAAAACCAGCGTTACCCGTTTAATTGCTGCAGGGCTGCGTAGCGGCGGAAAACGTATTTGCGCAAAAACAACAGGTTCAGCCGCGGCCATTACTGACCCCGAGGGGCGAGAATTCCCTATTTACCGCATTAGCGGCGCAAATATTATCGAACAAATGCGCACCCTGAAAAGAATGGCCGCATTAAAGCCCGAAATTGTGGTTATGGAATGTATGGCGCTGCAACCACAGTACCAGTCCTTAAGCGAACTGCGAATGGTACGTTCAACAGTAGGCGTTATTACCAATGCCCGAGCCGATCATTTAGATGTGATGGGGCCGGGAGAAAACGATGTAGGACTCGCCCTTGCCGGTAGCACCCCGGTGAAAGGGGATTTATTCACCGCTGAGCGAGACTTACTCGACATCTTCAAGCACTCCTGCCAAGACCGAAAGAGCGAGCTGCATGGTGTAACAGAAGACGAAGTTAACGCTATTACTGAGGAAACCATGAAACGTTTTCGCTATGCCGAACATGCTGAGAACGTTGCGTTGGCACTTAATGTCTGCGAACACCTTGGTGTCGACAGGGAGAAAGCTTTAGACGGAATGGTTGCCCTTGAGCCGGAAGCCGGTGCCATGCT
>NZ_DFTS01000008.1:46370-48127 GCF_002383015.1 Idiomarina sp. UBA4206 | reverse complement strand
TTCTTCACGTTAATTACTTCAAGCGGGAAATTGTTTTCGTCAACGCTTTTGCAGCCAACGATCCAGAGTCTACTGGTCGCATTTGGGAAAACATGCTGGAAAAGCATGGCAACGAACGTCGAAAAATCGTGTTAATTAATTGCCGGGCGGACCGCCCACACCGCTCTCAGCAAATGGCGGAAGATGCGGTTAAGTGGAGCGAAGCGGATAAATACCTACTGATGGGTTCAGGCACCTTTATTTTCGTCCGTAATGCGGTGAAATATGGCCTCGACCCAGAAAAATTATTAGTCATGGAAAATGCCCATATGACCGAAATAACCGAAACAATTTTAGAAGAGTCCGGCAGCAGCGCATTAGTTGTTGGCATGTGCAATATTCACGGCGGTGGCGAAGAAGTCGCTCGCTTCTTCCAGAACCGGGCAATCAAGGAGGAAGATCTATGATTGCATTAAACATTCTGGCCGTTGCCATTGGGGTCGGCTTATTTTTTACCTTATTACTCACTCAAACTTTAGGCCTTGCCGCTGGCGGTTTGGTTGTACCTGGGTATGTCGCACTGCAATTGACCGATCCTTTAAGCCTGGCCATTACGCTTATTGCCGCGCTTATCACTTATTTGATTGTCCGAATTATTGCCAGCTTTGCCATTATTTATGGCCGCCGCCAAACCATTATCATGATTCTTACCGGCTATTTGATTGCCGGGTTAATGGACTTATTTCTTGGTAACCTGGTTAACTGGGTCGATTTACAAATGATTGCCGGGGGAGATAACGCTCAGGCTCAAATCGCAACACTTGAGTCCAGCTTTATGATGTCCATTATGGAAAGCAGCATTATCGGCTACATTATTCCCGGACTTATCGCCATTTGGTTTGACCGACAGGGCGTACTTCAAACCCTGTGCGGGCTGGCAGTAACAGCTGTGCTGGTCAGGCTAGCACTGATTGTGATTATGCCGGAATCATTACAAATGTACGAAGCAAGCCAAGCATTTCAGATGCCCGGCTGGTAACAGGAGGACGAATCATGAGTAGTTTTACAAAGATTTATTGGCGTTCTTCGGGCGTACCAACCTGGGGATTAATTTTTCTTATCGTATTATCCGTTATTGTGATGGTGGCGGCGGAAAACGTGAAGCAGCGTGATCCTATTGTTGACGACAACTACGCTACTATGGTTAACGCATCGAAGATAATGCGTGAAGGCATGCAGGTACTGAAACCACTGCGCGCTCAATTAGCACCCATTAACCCTGAGTTTGATCCCCAACGCTCAGGATTCGTTGGTTTAGAAAATAGCATTGTAACGACCAACCATGGTGGCCGTGAATCGAAACAAACAACAGTGAACCCTAACTGGGCTGCCGTTGCAGTTAAATTAATGGCCGATGCCGGTGTGAAAGAAGGGGATTTAGTTGCAGTCACCGTATCGGGTTCCTTCCCCGCATTAAACCTCGCTGTTTATTCAGCCATTGAAGCTATCGGAGCCGAAGCGGTTATCATTGCATCCGCATCATCGTCGCAATGGGGTGCCAACGTTCCTAACTTCTTGTGGCTTGATATGGAGCGCGAGCTTAGAGAAGCCGGTGTGCTCTCTTTAAAGCCTGTTTATGCGTCTATCGGCGGTATTGAAGACCGTGGCATTGGGATACCTGAAGAGGGGATCCGTTCAATACGCAACAGTATTGAAAACGCAGATATTAACTTAATTGAGCCCGCGAACTACCAGGAAGCAGTTGCTGATCGTATTGC
>NZ_DFTS01000008.1:20063-46222 GCF_002383015.1 Idiomarina sp. UBA4206 | reverse complement strand
CCTGCAGGAAGACATTCCCGGCATTCACTTCATTGGTATCAAAACCATGGCTGAACGACACGGCCTTCCGTTAATGCCACCTGAAGTTGTTCCGGTTGGTAATGGCGGAGTTTATTCAGCCACTATTTATAACCGTTGGTTAGCGTTAGGGTTAGGTGTTGGATTATTTGCCATGACCTGGCTTATTGTTCGCTCTGCTCGCATTACCAGCTTGTGGCGCAGAACTGGCGAAAGCGGTAAAAGCACAAAGCCGATGGTTTAATTCTGAAGCGGGAGCAAATTAACCTTTGCTCCCATTCTTTAAGTCATAGCAGTGACATATTGCTTGCCATGCTTCTTCCGCGCTATCCACAATCTGGAACAAGTCTAAGTCGTATTCTGCAATAGTGCCTTCTTCTACCAGCAAATCGAAATCGACTGCACGACGCCAAAATTCAGATCCCACCAAAACGATAGGTACAGGTTCTGATTTTTTAGTTTGTACCAAAGTTAAGGTTTCGAATAACTCGTCGAGCGTTCCGAAGCCACCAGGAAAAGCAACTAACGCACGAGCTCGTTGCAGAAAGTGCATTTTTCGAATGGCAAAATAGTGAAACTGGAAGCAGTATTCAGGCGTTATATATGGGTTTGGACGTTGCTCATGAGGCAGTACAATATTCAGACCAATACTTTCGCCTCCGGCCTCCATTGCCCCCCGGTTCGCAGCTTCCATGATGCCGGGGCCACCACCACTGACAATCATCAGGTTTTCTTCATCGTGCTTAAGGTTATGTTCAGTCGCAATACGTGAAAAGTCCATTGCCTGCTGATAGTAAACACTATTTTTTAATGCCCGCTGGGCGCGCTTTAAGTTACCTTTTAAGCTGTCATTATCTGGCTCTTCTGCTAACGCTTGCTCAGCCATACGGGCATCATGCTGCGCCTGCTCAGGCGATAAAAAACGGGCGCTGCCAAACACAACAATGGTTGCGTCTATCTGATGCTTTTCGAGCGTTAACTGAGGCTTTAAATACTCCAGTTGCAGGCGTACCGCGCGCAAGTCGTCCTGCAGTAAAAATTCATGATCGGCAAATGCCAGCTTATACGAGCCTTGCCCTTCTATTTTGGCAATAGATTCTTCAGACTGTTTCGCCGAAATTAGACGACGTCGATGCAACTCATTTTCTTTCATGGGAAGTCCGTATGCATGGGGTTAATGGTAACCAATAACGGCTAGTTTATCTTAAATACAGAGCAAAGCCTTTTTAATTAGTCTCTCTCCAATTGCATAGAGACCATACCATTATTCTCACCTACCTCCTGAAACCCCAGGTCTTTATAAAGTGACCGTGCCGGCGTATTTTCAGGGTATACATTCAATGTAATAAACCTGACTTGCTCCTGCGCCCAGGCATTTTCCATTAATGCTTTTACAAATAACCGACCCAGCCCTTTGCCTCTCACTTTCGGGTTAACAATAAGGCAGGCTATGTGAATACCGTTCTCGACTTTTTCATAAGCCTGAGCAAAACCAATCAGCTCTTCATTCTGATAAAACGCAAAAGTGCCGCGTTCATTGCCTTTAATTTGTTGCCAGATAGCGTCCGCAGGGCTGCCATACCGAACTTTATCGCCAAACCACAGCCGGAACTCTGCAGCATTCTCAGGCCAGGTCAACGCCACTTTTAATTCGTTTAATTCAGCTTTCTTTAACATCGCTCTTTGTTTTAACAATGGGTTTCCAACGTAAATTAGCACAGAAGAAAACCTAACGTCGCGTTAGTTCGTTAACTAAGGTAATGTGAGTCCTATAAAAAATAACCTCCTAAAAGATGCAACTAACGGCGCCATGCTAAGCAATACCAAACTGCACCAGAAACTTGCCTTGCCCTTAATTATTCTCTCTCAATTACTGGGCACGTCCTTGTGGTTCAGCATTAACGGTGTCTGGCTTCCCTTGTCGGCAGAACAGCAACTCACTGAGTCAGACTTAGGCGCTCTAACTCTGGCCGTGCAGCTGGGTTTTATTATCGGCACTCTGACACTGGCACTAACCGGGCTGGCAGATCGCTACCGGGCCAGCCAGATTTTCCTGTTCTCAAGCATGGTTGGTGCAGCTGTTAATGCACTGTTTATCCTTACCGTTGATATTGCCAGCATCGCCTGGTTGCTGCGCTTTTTAACCGGGCTTTGTTTAGCCGGAATTTACCCAATGGGAATGAAACTGGTGATATCCTGGGTGCCCCGCTATGCAGGCAGCGCACTTGCCTGGCTACTAGCCATGCTGACTCTGGGTACGGCTTTGCCGCACCTCATGCGCGGAATAACCCTGGATTTTTCCTGGCAGGTCCCGCTGCTGGTATCTTCGCTACTGGCATTGCTTGGCGGCCTCTTAGTAGGATGGCTTGGCAGTGGTCCTCATCTGCCGGCTACCGCGTCAGCTCATACGTTGCGCTCTGGCTTGCGCGCATTAACACGCCCTAAATTCAGAGCCGTTGCTGTCGGCTACTTCGGCCACTGCTGGGAGTTATACGCATTCTGGATGTTAACACCATTGCTGGTATTGCAGCCTCTAACCGCTCTTAACCTTCCTTTAAGCGCAGTACCCTGGCTGGCCTTTTTCATTATTGCTATTGGCAGCCTGGGCTGTATTGGCGGTGGCTTACTGACTAAACAGCTCCCGGGGCTAACCGTTGCCAGACTGGCATTATTCAGCTCCGGCAGCATTTGTTTGCTGTACCCTTTAATGACACAACTTCCCGCCTGGATACTTTTCGCTTTATTGCTGTTTTGGGGTCTTACGGTTATTGCTGACTCTCCGCAATTTTCAGCGCTGGCCGCTCATTTTGCACCCAAAGAAAATGTTGGTTCTGCACTGGCCATAATGAATGCTATTGGTTTTTCATTAACACTACCGGCCATATGGCTAACCAGTAATTTGTGGTCTATACATAACGAGTGGGTTACCTGGCTTTTGCTGCCCGGACCAATCATTGGTTTATGGGCAATGCGCAAGCTATCAGCATAGAGAAGGCATTATGGCCACTAAAATTAAAGACCAACGTATCTATAAGTACGGCGTCATTGCTATCGTTTGCGTTGTTGCCGCTCTGGCACTTATTTTTGTTCTCGGACGTTTCAGTTAGAGTTAGTGCTCACCAACTTCCTACTCACCCTGAAGCGTGAGAACTAAGGTGCGTGCGCCGCCATGGTCCCGATGTTCGCAAAGATAAATACCCTGCCAGGTTCCCATATTTAAACGGCCACTTGTCACAGGAACGGTCAGACTACTGCCAAGAATGCTCGATTTTAAATGTGCCGGCATATCATCCGGCCCCTCAAACGTATGACGATAATAGGGGGCATTTTCCGGTACCATCTCATTAAAATGGCTTTCAAAGTCCTGCCTAACCGTTGGGTCCGCGTTTTCATTAATGGTCAACGACGCAGAGGTGTGTCTAATAAACACATGCAATAAACCCACCTGAACCTGCCCAAGCTGCGATAAGGCCTGCTCAACCTCGCTGGTAATAAGGTGAAAACCTCGCGGCCGAGCCCGTAACTGAAGTTCCGTTTGTTTGATAAGCATTTGTAAACCTGTTTGCTGTACATGAAAGCTTGCCATATGCTTAGAGCATATCGAAAACAACGTCATAACTTAAAGGAATGATACTAATGCGATACTTACTGATCGTTTTTACGCTTTTATTCAGCATAACAAGTTTAGCCCAAGAAAGTGTCGAAGAAGCCACCACAAAAGCCGTAAAAGCATTTTTGTATGGCGCCAGCATTAATTCTCCAAAGGCTCATGACCGGTTCTGGGCAGAAGAACTCACTTATACCAGCTCCAGCGGTAACCGCTTTGGTAAAGAACACCTTATGTCCGGCATGAAAGACGCCAAAGCTAAAGACCCTGAAGAAGTAAAAGTTTGGTACGGGGCCGAAGACATCGAAGTAAAACAGTTTGGCGATACCGTGGTATTTAATTTCACGCTAACCGCCGAAGAAGAAGGAAAAGTGACAAAATACTATTACAATACCGGTGTTTTAATTGAGCGTGACGGGCGCTGGCAAGCCGTCAACTGGAACGCAACTGAAGTCCCTGAATAAAAGTAAACAGCCACCGGAGGTAAAGAATGGCACGAGCACACGCATTACATATTTTGGTCGAAACCAAAGACGAAGCCGAAAAGCTAAAAGAGCAACTTGCGCAGGGCGCTAAGTTTGCAGAGTTAGCACGTAAGCATTCACTTTGCCCCTCCGGCAAAAAAGGCGGCGATTTAGGCGAGTTTAATCGCGGCCAAATGGTTTCTGCTTTTGACAAAGTCGTGTTCGGCAAGCCCACTCTTGAAGTGCACGGGCCGGTCAAAACTCAGTTCGGCTGGCACTTAATTAAGACATTGTCCCGCAGCTAGCAAACCGTTTTTATTCTTGCTCTTCAACCGGGTCGGCGTCCTTTTTACCGGGCTCTACATAAATAGCGATGCCTTCTCCGGTTTTATCGGTCAGTCCAAACGCTTTGCCCACACTGACACCAAACCCAACGTTCCCTGAGTAGCCTCCGGCACCGGTGCCCACATAAACGGAGTTACCTTCTTTATCACCCGTTTTTTCAAGTAAAACCCCATTTGCGCCGACCTTCGCCGCCTCTTTTTTCAAGCGTTGCAGAACCGCCTCTACTTTAGCTTGTTCACCAAAACTCCAGGACGAATCACTGGTGGCTTCTATCAACGCAATTTCTTCGTAGCTCTCTGGCTTTTCTAAGTACACCTTCACCTGCTCAACCGGAATTTCAGGGCGAGCTTCGCCAATAAGTACTGAGGAAGAAGGTGATGCACAGCCTGCCAATAACAACATGCCGCTTAGAGCCAGCCCAGAATAAAATGTATATTGCATAACGCTACTCTCAGTTTTAATCGCTTACTTAATGAATAGCACAGAAGTGGTGATTTCACTCAACTCTTTCAATATCTTTAAGGAACCGTAAAATAGAAGAGACTAAGCATACCAACTGAACGGAGCTCTTTTTGCCTGATATTGACCTAATTAGCCGTCATTTTTTAGCACTGTACTTTCTCTTTATTGCGGTTCATTACGCAAGCACCGCCATTGGGCTTTCAAAGCGCACCGCACAAAGTCACATTCAGTATGGGGAAAAAGGCAGTGCTACCTGGTGGATAAGGCAGGTCTTTAACCTTTTTCGTGGAGCCATTTTAGTTGTTTGTATTGCCCGCGTTTTCTTCCCTATAGATCCCTGGTTGGGCATTTTCGCCTCACTTTATAGCCCCTGGGTTCTTTCCATTGGCATGGTCACTATGCTGGTGTCTCTGGGGCTCGTGAGCTACAACCATGCTTACATGAGACAAGACTGGCGCTCAGGTATAGATTCCGATAGAAGCCGCGCTTTGCTGACAAAAGGACCTTTTTCACGCTCCCGGAACCCTATGTTTTTAGCCATTATGTTGGGACAAATTGGGTTATTTTTGACGCTGCCCAGCCTGTTTACACTCATCTGTCTGGCAATGGGCGTCGCAATGATACGCCTGCAAGCGGTAAAAGAAGAACAAGCACTGAGTGAACTCTACGGTGAGGAATACCGGCAATACAAGAACCAGGTGCCGCGCTGGTTTTAAGTTCGTTAAGTTGCGCTGTGCTGAAAACAACATTATCACGGGTTACTTATCTGGCAGCTTCCATTAAGATGGCTATAATTCCAGCAAAAACCGGGCAAACTCATGAACAAAGCTGCATTTGCAGAACTCGCCGAGTATATGGATCTTCTGCTCGATGCTATTTGCGTTGTTGACCAACAGCACCGGTTTAGTTATTTAAGCCCTGGCACTCAGCGCGTATTTGGTTATACACCAGACGAAATGATGAATCGCTCGATGTTCGATTTCATTCACCCTGACGACCATCAGACAACCATGGCTATAGCACAGAAAATAAACTCAGGTGACCAAGTGGTGCACTTCGAAAACCGTTATATACGTAAAGACGGATCTGTTGCACACATACTTTGGTCAGCTCGCTGGTCAGAGCGAGATCAAAGGCGAGTCGGCGTTGCCCGCGATATTTCTGAACAAAAGCGCCTGGAGCACGACCGCGAAAGCTTGATTGCCCGCCTTGAGCATATGGCACTGACTGACCCCTTAACTCAATTACCTAATCGCGCTTTGTTCTACGACAGAGTCAGTACAGCCCAAAAGCGCGCCACACGAGACGGTACAGGTTTAGGTCTTCTGTATCTGGATCTCGATAAGTTCAAGTTCATTAATGATGAGTACGGCCACGCCACAGGCGATCAGCTTTTAAAAGAAGTTGCCCAACGCATGGCTTCGGCAGTCCGCGCAACCGACACTGTTGCTCGACTGGGTGGCGATGAATTCGTGGTGCTTATTGATGCCGTTCCCTCAACAGACGAAGGTATAACGACGGTACGTGCTGTGGCAGAAAAAATCCGGCTAGCAATGCAAGCACCGTTGCGACTGCCCCATGGTGAAGAGGTCGTTACCTGCAGTATGGGTATGGCCTTGTGGCCACAGCACGGTGACACCGCAGACACCCTAATAAGTCAGGCTGACGAGGCTATGTACCGAGCTAAAAGGAATGGCGGTAATCAATTAAGTGAGTAGTTGATATAAAAACGCACCACCTTGGTAAGGGTGGTGCGCTGAATAAGACACGGCTATTGCCGTTTTAAAGTCTAGTTCTAAGAGCTTTTCGTTTCACTAATGTAGTCGTTAACAAATTGCTCCAGAATGTTCAGCGGTACTGGACCACTGCCAAGCACAACGTCATGGAACTCACGAATATCAAATTTATCGCCAAGCTCTGACTTAGCTTTTTCACGTAATTCCAGTATCTTGTTCATGCCAATTTTATAGGCAGTTGCCTGACTTGGCATGACAATGTGACGCTCCACCATTTTCACGGCGTCTGACTTTGCGTTCGGTGTATTGGTTACGTAGAAATCAATACCTTCTTCACGCGTCCATTTCTTGTCATGAATACCGGTATCAACAACTAAACGAACCGCACGCCATAGCTCCATTGCTAAGCGGCCAAAGTCGGAGTATGGGTCTTTGTACAAACCAATTTCTTTCGGCAGCTTCTCGGTGTACAGTCCCCAGCCTTCGCTGTAAGCAGTGTAACGGCCAAAGCGACGGAACTTAGGAATGCCTTCCAGCTCTTGCTGAATTGCAATTTGCATATGGTGACCCGGAATACCTTCATGGTAAGCCAGCGCTTCCATCTGATAAGTCGGCATAGCCGCCATGTCATAAAGGTTCGCGTAGTAAGTACCAGGGCGAGTACCATCCATTGATGGCTGCTGGTAGAAGGCCTTACCCGCTGACTTCTCACGGAAAGGTTCTACCGCTTTGACAATCAAATCAGCTTTAGGCTTTTTGATAAACAGCTCATCCAAACGCCCACGCATGTTATCGATGTAAGCCGTTGCTTCATCCAGATAACGCTTGCGACCTTCTTCGGTGTTCGGGTAAACAAACTCTTCGCTATTGCGCATATGGACAAAGAACTCTTGCAGCGTTCCTTCAAATCCCACTTCTTCCATAATGCCGCGCATTTCTTCATGAATACGCTCCATTTCACTTAAACCAATTTCATGAATTTCTTCTGCGGTTAAGTCAGTCGTGGTGGTGCGCTTTAACGCATTATTGTAAAACGCTTCACCGTCCGGGAATTTCCAGGCACCGTCTTTGGTCGTAGCTTGCTCGGCAATACCTTCCACCGCGGTAATCAAACCTTCATAGGCAGGCTTAACCGACTCCAGCATGGCTTTTTCTGCAGACGCTAACAGCTCTTCACGCTGGCTCTCTTCAAGCTCAAGCTTCTCAACTTTACTGGTGAAGTCTTTCCACAAAGCACTAGGCTCACCGTCATCAAACGGCGCACCGGTAATAATGTTTTTGCTGTCGCTAATTACGTAGGGGTAAACAAATTTCGGTGCGATAATGCCTTTTTCAGCCCGCAGTTCCAGGTTCTCTGCCAACTGGTCAAACAGCCCCGGCAAGCCATTTAAACGAGCAATGTAATCTTGTGCATCGTCCAATTCGCTAATGCCGTGTTGGTTGATCAACAACGAAGCAACACTGGAGTGCATGCCAAACATCTGATTAACCGGATAGTTGTGATGACGCCATTTGTAATCAGCAATCTCGTTTTCCAGCTTCTGCTTCATCAGCATCCAGCTTATTTTAGTCTGCTCATTCAGCTTTGACTCATCAATCGCCTTCACTTGCTCTAAATGCTCTTTCTGTAACGCCAGCTCTTCCTCTGCTGCCGCTTCAGAAATATCGTCCCATTTGTCCTGGTCTTCTTTAATACCAAGATAAGACTGATACATTGGGCTGCGCATGACATTTTCCATAAAAATGTCTTCAAACAGCTTATTGGCTTTTTCAGATTCAGTCTGTTCAGCATTCTGAGTAGTGTTTTCAGACGTTGCGGTTTGAGACTGAGCATTTGCCGCCGTCGCTTCTTCTTTGGAAGCGTCTGAACAAGCGGTCGTCATTAGCACCAGCGAGACAGCCAGCGCAATTTTCTTATATTCAAACATGTGTATTCTCTCCTGTTGTTTCATCAACTTGATAGCGTGTACAGCACGGGATGTCAATGAAGAGACGACGGCAGGGGTAATAGCTACGCCCAAACGTCTATGCCGACAACCCAGTGAAAATGTCCGGAATAACTCGAGCACTGTTGCGAGATAACTTATTCTGCAGGAAAGTAATAAACGCGACGAATGAGGCTATTATTAAACTCGTAAATCGCCAGGCTTTTCTGCGACCTCAGCTCTCCGTTCTGCCGCCAGCTTGCTTCTTCCACTGCACTGACACGGTTTCCTAATACAGTTAGGTCGGTTACTTCACTTTGACACGACGCGCAAGATTTAAAGTATCCGTCCATCGCTTCAATGAGCTCAGTCTTCCCGCTGGTTTCAACCGCTACTCTGTCACCATTAACCGACAGCCATTGAATATCATCGGTCACGTATTGTGACATTAGCTCCGCATTATGCGCATTAAACGCGGCCACGAATCCCTTAACTTGTTCAGAACGCTCGGAAGCCGCCAGCCCGGGAGCCGATGAGACAAAGCAAAAGAACATGAAACAGGAAGCTAAATGCCGCATGATCAATCCTTATTCAGTTACTGCAGTGTGTGTTCCCGGCACGCTTCAATTTGTGCAGCCGGCAAGGGCTCACCTATGACAGGTTCAAGTGCGAACTGCACCTTTGGAATCAACGCCTGAAACTCGGTAAGTAATACATCCTTGCTTACGCTCTCGTTAAACACAAGCGTCACCTTCAAACTTTGCGGAAAGTGCTGATAGTTCACTTCATGCGTGAGCCAAATAAAGCCTTCATGTTCAAACTTCGCCACTTCGCACAACTGAGTCAGCTCTCGGATTATCTCCCGTTCCAGCTTTTTGTCCGTTTTTCGCATGCAAACACCTTTAATAGCTTTCTAGCCATAGGATAACCTAATAACAGCAATGTTGCCCTGCCTGGCGTTTGACCCGCCTATTTAGCTAGCTATACTCATTTTATCAATCGTAGTAAGGGGCATTGGTATTTGTTAAACCCTGATAACTGGACGTTATTTCAAGGACTGGCGGTATTTGGGGTTTGCGCTCTGATTATAGCTATTGCCGGAACCCGCATTACACGTATTGTCGATCAGCTTGCCGATCGCACTGGTATCGGTGAAGCCGCAGCAGGCGCGGTGTTACTGGGCGGTACAACATCAATTGGCGGCTCCGTGTTGTCTGTTACCGCGGCATGGAACGGTAATGCAGAGCTGGCAATGAGTAATGCCCTGGGTGGTATTGCAGTACAAACTTTTTTCCTGGCGGTGGCCGATATGGTCTACCGACGCGCTAACCTTGAGCATGCAGCAGCATCGGTCCCAAACATGATGCAAAACGCACTGCTTATTGTTCTGCTGTCTCTTATCCTTATGACGCCTCTGTTGCCTAATGTGACTGTCTGGGGTCTGCATCCGGTCACGCCCATACTGTTTCTTGTTTACATCTACGGTATTCACCTTGTCCACCGGGCGCACGATGCGCCTATGTGGGCTCCGACAAAAACTCGTGAAACGCGTGAAGATAAGCCGGATGACATAAAGCTTATGCCGTCAATGGTAAGGCTTACGAGTGAGTTTTTTGTGCTGTTTGTCGTGCTTGGTTTTGCCGGTTACATGCTGGAGCCTTCAGCAACTGTCATTGCCACAGAGACCGAACTGACCCAAACCATAGTAGGCGTTATGCTAACCGCTATTAGCACATCAATTCCCGAACTCGTCACTTCCGTCGCAGCCGTTCGGCGTGGCGCATTAACCCTGGCCGTAGGCGGTATTATCGGTGGTAATGCCTTTGATACCTTATTTACCGCCGCATCGGATATTGCCTACCGCGACGGGTCGATTTATCACACCATGACCGACGGTACCTTGTTCTGGGTGTGCCTGACGCTGTTAATGTCAGCCATTCTTATAATGGGCCTCATTCGACGTGAACGCGAGGGGCCCGGCCGTATTGGTCTGGAAAGTGTACTTATTACGGTGCTGTATCTTGGTGGGGTGTGGTTGCTGTTAAGCTAGATAAAGCTTTGTTGTGCTGCACTACTTGCTAATAATGACTCGTTATTCTCTATTTTTAGAACGTGAGCCGAATAAGCAGGTTATTTGGCTCACAGAATGAGCCAAATAAAGAGAGATTATAATTACTCTAGGTTTTGGATCTTAATACTGATTAACTTTATCAAGTCATTGTTTATTATAAATAATTAATTTTAATTTAAGATCAAAAAACTAATTACCCACCAATCTACCCACCATTTAGATTCTGACTAATCAGTTCAGTAAAGTTAGCTTCTTTTATCCTTAAACTCTTTAGTTATCGAGTCAGTTATGGGAGTTTCTTCCATTATCGGGTCTGGCTTTTGGCTTGGTTGCGTCTCATTCACTACGTTCTGCTCAAGACCTCTGGCCCGCGCATAATCTGCAGCAACTAACCCCTCTAAATAATTACTGTAGTTGCCTTTTCCACCAGACAGCTTATCAATTAATAGCAACGTATGCCGTGACAGTGAGAAATTCTTTCTCACTCTCGCAGAGGGATCCTGGCGTTCTTTTGCCTTTTGTTTCAGTGCTTTAATAGCTTGTTTTTGAACGCCCTCACGGAATTCCGGGCTACGATTCCAAAGAAAAAACTCGGCATAAATTCGCTCAAACTTAAACTTATCCATACCATCGCTTAACATGCCCGGCATTCGATGGCGCTTTCCAATTTTTGAGTCATTACCTCTTAGGTAAGCCCAAAGCCACTCGAGCAGTTTTTCGTCTGAACCTTTAGCAAAAAGACACCATTTGGAAGCTTTACTGTCATCAATCATTCTTTTCAGATAGCGAATGTAATCTCGTTTAGGTCGTTGATCCTGATGCCAAGAAGACACGAAATCTAAAATAATCCACTTCAATGACTGGCGGGAATCGAGAGCTTTAGGTAACTTCATCATGAGGTATGTCTGATTGAATATCGTCAACGGTAAGGAACCCTTTTCAGGCTCAAAAAAAACTGACTCATGCTCTTCATCCGCATCTCTATATTTCTTTAAGTCAAATCCGGCTGACTGCTGTGTCGCTTGTTGATCCATTGAGGTCGTCCTTACGATGATGAGCCAAGCTAAATAAAGCAACTCTGCTTCAACGTCTTTCGCTAACAACCAACCTAAATCACTCTCGGAAAGACCACTTACAAAGTATTTATTATGGTACATCTCAGCGAGACGGGATGTCTCTGTTTGCCTTTGCTCGCTTACACCGAACTCAAGGTCAAAGAAGTTTGTGAGCTTCTCTTTACGCTCCTTTAAATCAGGAGGCGATATTGTCCTATCGAGTTTACCGATCCTAACAAACTCGTTATACAACCATATCCACTGAGCATCACTCTGCGGAAGTAACTTTTGTGGAAATTTTACTCGCCCATTATCACCAGACACTTTTACCTCTACATTCAAATCACTAGCTAAATCACATCGAAAAAGCAGACAAGCAACTGCCTTTTTGGAGTGAAAATCACACGCATTACACAACCAATACATACAGTAAACACACTAAAAACACAAATTATTCACACGGAAAACACACGCAATACACACAAATATTCTTTACCTTTTCGTTCTTTAGACACTGTTTTTATAGGGTCTATCTAGTTAATTACCCAATCAAGCCTCTTGTACGCTACAGTTTTTCAGAACAATCGACAACACTTCTATATTATCCCAGAACCAACTTATAAGAATCTTAGGCTCATGCTAACTACTTGAAACGAAAGCACCGTAAATGCCATTCGTTACTGTGTTGGTAATAGTAATATATACAACCCTCACTACCACTGTTTACATCATTCATTAGCACGCCTAGTAACCAATGCTTAGCCGGTGATAGGTAAGCCCCAAAGCTTACCCTCTGCTTGATGGTTAAAAATTACAGGAGCAGATCTCATATGAACCCATAACGAGATAAAGGTCTGAAATGACAAAACGAAACACCAATAACCATAACCACACACTACATTACGATGCTGAATATGCGGGCTTTGACTTACACACCGCTAATGCACCATACATCCTTCCGTTTCTAGACCGCTTCCATACGGTCATGCAGCGAGTGCTTCAGAAACATAAGCGAGTACTAGCAGTAAAGTTCGACTTGCACCTACCTGCTCATACGAACCCTTACCTGCAACGTAACCCGATTACGGAGTTTATTGAGCGAGTTAAAGCAGGTATCGCTAGCTACCAAAACGCTGTAGCACGACGTGAACAAAGGGTTTACCCAACGGAGGTCGAATACGTTGCTAAAATTGAGCAAACACCGGACAGCGAATTAGAGCATTACCATGTCGTACTATTCACCAACAAGGACACGCTATACCCAGTCGGTAACTTAAGCCATGATGACCCCACCAAGCTGGGTCAAATTATCCGACAGGCATGGTTAAAGACGCATGGGTTATCGACTGATTCGCGGGTAGCGCTCCTTCACACATCAACGCCAGTCTTTAGGGTTCTGCAAGGACCACTCAGCACATATGACCCAGTGCACAGAGACGCATTTCTGCACTTTAGTTACCTGTGTAAAGAGAAGACGACTAAGTACCAGGGCAAACGGCAATCGTTTTACAGCAGCAATGCAAAAAATAAAGCGCCAGCATAAGGCACTAAGCAACGTAGCAGAGGCCCAGGGAAAACCTCTTCTACGCGCTTAGCGACATTCACCTACAATAATCCCCTTTCAGCAAACGAAACCGTGTCTTGGCCTACTACGATGTGGTCAAGCACGGGGACGTCTATGTGATTGAGCGCGTCCTTGATACGCGTGGTCACACGCTTGTCAGCTTCCGATGGCTCAGTCACACCCGATGGATGGTTGTGCGCCAGGATGACAGCAGCAGCGTTTTGCTGAAGCACTTCCTTCATCACCTCACGGGGATAAACCGGGGCGGCGTTAATGGTCCCAAAGAACAACTCCTTGTACTCAATCAGGCGATGCTGTGAGTCCATCAACAGGATGGCGAACACTTCGCGCTTTTGATGCGCCAGCTTGTATCTAAGGAAGTCTTTTGCCGCAGACGGGCTAGTGAAGCCCTCCCCCTTCAAAAACTTCGTCTCTAGGATCTCAGACGCTTTATTCAACACATCAACCTCAGTCATCGGCCCATTCGTTACATACTCAGCATTTTGCTCGTGCATTTTGTGTCTCCATGTTTTCGATTCTTGAATGCACGTGCGTGATATAGGCCTGAAATACGGTGGATTCGTTGTTCATGGTTATTCGTTACAGGATCTCCCCATCCTCTGAGACAAACCAAAGTAGAGGAATTGATGATGAGATTTTTGCGACTGAATGAAGTTAAAGAGCGAGTTGGCCTTGGGCGCACCTCGATTTACAAGCTAGTCAATGAAAATGATTTTCCAAAACCCGTTCGTGTCTTAGGGCGGAACGTTGCCTGGATAGATTCAGAGGTAGACGAATGGATGATGCAACGCATCGCCGATGAGCGCGGCGATGCAATTCCCAACATGAATTACTAGCGAACCATTCAAATTACCGTGGCGGCGTCCTGTCGCCCCCTAAGCTCTTTCGGAGACACAACATGAAACCAATTACCCTTACCCCTGATGAGATTCTGAAAATACACTTTGCTCTGCACCGTGAGATTGACTTTGAACCCAATACTGAGCTGCTCACTAAAATATGCATCGATACGCATCAGAAGTTTGCAGATAAGACAGTAGATATCGACACCATTTTTACTATCGCGGCAGAATACGGCGTAAAGCTGGCGCATTTTGATTGGTCACCCCATACGAATAGAGCGTCAGAAACAGCCTTCGCCGTGTGCATGATTTACCTTAATACTTACGGCCTTTCCCTTGGTTGCCAAAACCAGGCGCTATTCGAGCTAATGCGAGAGCACTGGACAACGGTCGAGAAATTCGCTGTTCGACTGTTGTGTGAATACCTCGAGGTTATTAGAGAGCACCATAACCTAACTGGCACAGCTGCTGAACTTATTAAGATGGTACAAGCGTCGATAAAGCCAATTCAAAAACAGACCCAGCTATTCGATATTGTCGAAAACATCAGGAGTACTTTTACTATCGATGCAAGTGAAGATTGTTATTGTGCAGCCAATGAATGATACCAAGCAATTGATTAAACAGCACTAAATAAGTAAGGTCAGTACGTCACGCTGGAGTAAACTCGTTCCCACCGAAACAATCTCAACTGCTCCAGTTAGCTAAACAACAGGAGTAACGTTTTGAAATTTGATCCCCAGGAAGGCTACATTGAGCCACGCCGCAACGCATCCATGCCATCAGTTAGCGTATATGACGACGCCTCACAGAGCATGGTATCTGTAAGGTTGAAAGACGCCTACGACAACGGCTACATGATAGCTGAACTCAACGTCACTCCAGTGACACAAGCGTTCTTAATGGCCGTCAAAGAAACTGTACCGGAATCCGAGTGGGACAAAGAGTGCGACTTTAAATTAACAACGCAAATGAGTAGCGTGATTTTTAATCATTTCAGTGCGGCACAAAAAGCACCTGATCCGTTTATTTTCATTGCATCATTTGCCTACCAGGCAAATAAGTTTGCCCCCAAACAGACTGAGTCAGCAGACCGTTTTGCAAAATACTTAGCTCGCGTTGTCACGGTTTACTTAAAGTCGCACGGCTATTACATGCCGGACACTATCTACTCGCTACTGGTGACAGCCATTGCAACAACCTCAGCGGCTCGAATAGATAAAGTCATTAAAGGCATTCATATACAGATTCCCATTGGCTCCTTCGGTAAATACTTGAACCAATACGAGCAGTTGCACGAGAGTCACCCAGTCATCGACGCAACACACCGCATCACAACTGACTTTGCATCAAGAGTTGCTCAGCAACTGAGCATCAGTGATAAGTAGCACCTAAATCAACGGCTGACGTACCTCATTCGTCAGCCTCATTTAACACACACCCTATAAGCGGCTTGAGCCGCTACAAAACCATTTGGAGATTCTTATGTGGATCCATACGTTCACCCCTGCCCAAGTAGCAGAGATACACCATCGTCTACACGGAACGGCCGCTTTGCCGCTTGATATGAATGAACTAACTCGATTGTGCGAACAGGTAAACCTTAACAGCCGTCACACTGATACCTTCTTTAATGTCGACGCTATTCAGGTGGCCGCTGATTACGCCGTAACGCTTAAAAAAGCTCGTTGGGCTGAAGATAAACAACAAGCTATCGAAACTGCATTCATCACAGCTTTGACATACTTGCGACTCAGTAATTATCTCGTCGATTGTGCAGACCCAATGGTTTGGCATTTATTTACTAGCGGCGGGCTTACGCACTCGGTATTCGAACAAATACTCTACCGGGTTTTCATGAGACAGCCCTTATCGGCTAATAACTTGAGCTATGAGGACTTGCCCCGTGAACGCCTTCCGCTAACTCAACTTGGACTAGATGACTACCGGGGGATTGCTAGATTACGGGGTTACGTTGACGAGGCATTAAATAGCTGCTGCTTAAGAGCGCCAGCTTCAGATTGGGAAACAAATAACCAAAAAGTAGAGGCTGCAAAGCAGGAAGCTCACAGGAAGTTACTTGATCATTTGCGGTTTGGCTTTAACTAATATTGAAGGAAGACTGTAAATTTGCGCTTTTACCGTGAAAGTTTTTACGTACAGCATAGTTTTGTGTTTTTAGCAGAAGCGCCAGATTTTTAATTAGTGCTTCCGCACTTCAGCTGGACTTATCGTCTATATAAGCTAGATTAGTTCATTGATTGACAATGTTTTGGCTTTAAACATTTCGAAGCCTTTTACTTTTCAAGGACAAACTGGGAAAATTTATGAGCGATAAATTAGAAGTTGGCGACGTGGTTCAATTAAAATCGGGGGGCGTAAAAATGACCATAGAGGAAATTGAAGAAAATGGATATGTAACATGCATTTGGTTTGAGGGGGCGCAAACATTTAGAGACAAATTTTTACAGGCCACCCTGCAAAAATATAAACGCACTTCAGGTATTAGTGTAACAAGAGGCTAAATCTAAAATGCGAAACTTTGCGCCTTCGTGGGCATAGAGCTCTCGTCCTAGAAACCAAGACTAAATATCCATAGGATAGAACCTAACTCACAAGTTCGATAGCAACCAAACAATAGCAAATTGCTGGATTTAAAAATGAGCGAAAAGGACTTACAGTCGAGAGCAGAAGAGTTTATCGCACATGATCTCGCTCTAATTAAAAATCACAGTAAATGGAAACGTTATGCTCGAATCGTAGCAAACGCACTTAGCGTAATTCCTTGGGTGGGTCCTATTCTGGCATCTGGTGCTAACGTCCAGGGCGAGTTGGAGCAAGAAAAAGTTAACGAGCTATACGAAGAATGGCTCCACGTTCATAAACAAAAAACTCGTGACTTGTTTTTTGCATTGGACGAAGTATCTGAGAGATTAGAATCGGTTCATGATGAGTACAACGAGAGAATACAGTCAGAAGAGTACCTAACGTTAGTTCGAAGAGCGTTCAGATCATGGGATGAAGCAGAAACTCAGGAAAAACGAGCCTATGTAATCAATCTAATTTCTAATGCCGCAGCGTCACACCTCTGCCCAGATGATCTCATTCGACTATTTCATGACTGGCTCGATAAGTACCATGAAACTCACTTTAAGGTAGTTCGGGCTATTTACCAAAACCCTGGCGTAACCCGTTTAGGAATATGGCAGTCTGTAAGCAACGATATTCCTCGGGAAGATAGCGCCGAAGCCGATTTATACCGTTTATTAATACATGATTTGAGTACAGGGAGGGTAATAAGGCAATTTCGCCAAACTACATACGATGGTAAGTTTGTAAAGAAAACAAATAAAGCTAGAAGCAAAAGTTCACTTAGTTCAACAATGGAGTCGGCTTTCGAGAATACTAAACCTTACCAGTTAACCGAGTTAGGCTCACAGTTTGTCCATTACACAATGAACCAAGTCGTTGAGCGAATAGAAAAGTAGCGCGGAACGCACACATGTTTGAACAAATAGCCCCACCAACTGCCTAGCCAATGAAAAAAAGCCCAGGGTTGACCTCCCCTGAGCTCAAGATTTACAAACCAAGATCAAGCATAAGCTGGCGCTTGTAATGCCCTCCCAATGGAAGGACAGTTTCATCAGCCAGCTCAACTTCCTGGTAGCGACCAAGCTCAGATAGCAGCTTTTTAAGTTGGTCACGTCGCACAATATGGCTACGATGAATTCGGATGAACCTGTCATCAAGCATCACTTCCATATCGGATAAAGTCGCTCGATGAAGAACGCGCTCACTACCGAAGTAGATTTTGACGTAGTTACCAAACGCTTCAATACGTTCAATAGAAGCAATGGCGACAAAGCGAACTTCACCGGGTCGAGTTTTCACTGCAATAATGTTTCTTCCCATCTTAGCCATGATCAGTCCTCTCCATGACTAGGTCTGCATCAATGCTATTACCTCCAGCTAACTTGATTGAGGAGCTACCTTTAATCGAGTAGTCGTTGTATACCGCGAATACTAGCGTCGTACTAAGCCCAATAGCGACGATCGCAGTGATCAACGTCCCGGTTGATAGTGTACCGATAATACCTGAGCCCCACCCCAGCGGGTTCCAGAAGTTAGTGGCAAACACACCTGCTGACCCAATGGCTAAAGCAAAAGCACCGGACGATGCTGACTTAATTGTTTGCACATCACTCGCAAGTGCACGGCTTTTTATTACGATCCTTTTATCACGCCGATCTATTGCTTTTTCCAGTTCGGTCTTGGTGTGGACTATCGTGACATCCGACATAATTAATCTCCTAGTGACAGTTAAATAGACGCAGCGGTAACTGCCATTAGGTGATATAGGTTTGATTTATTCTAGATAAGCACTGAACCCTATGCCGTTATATTTCTTGCGGAGTATATTGGTAAGCTGGATGAATAAAAGAAAGGCCGCCACTTGGTTGTAACCTCTAAACATCATGTGATATTAGATACATTATACCGTTACTAATTTGTCGATTTTAGCTAACCTTGTTTATTAAGGATTAAGGTTCGTCAATGAATTTGTAAGGTTGTGATATTCGAGAAGCATAATCACCTAAGCTCTAATTATTTCTTGTTGTCGTTTAGAGCCTATTGAATATATCCCGCAAACAAGTGAAAAATTTATCTATGGACAATCAGTACATTAAAGTCGGCAGCTCTCCGGAAGTTATTGAGCTTCAGCCAAATTCAGATAAACAGGACATATTTTATCCCTTTACCCTATCAAAAAGTAGCACTTGGGGTGAACAAGGTTCAGAAATATCAGTCGAAAAATTGAGACAATACATCGAACCCTGGTTAGCTGCTCTTTTCCAGTCCGAACATTTAAATTTGCTAATAGGTTCTGGATTAAGTACATCTATTCAGATGGCGGCTACTGACTCTCCCCCAAAAGGGATGGGGTGGGTCGATGACCTGACTGTATGTCAACAAGAAATAAATGAATATGCTACGAAGGCTGCTAATGGCGCTGGACGCAGCAATGGAAATATAGAAGATCAAATTCGAGCTATTAACGAGCTAATCAAGGGGTTAGAAATCCTAACAGTTTTGGAGACTCCGGTACCTGAAGCTCCCCCTGAACCACATCCACCTTACAGAAATTTAAAAGCCGAGTTAAACGCTCTCAAGAGTGAGCTTTCTCGGTGCCTTGGTGAGTTTTCGAAATCCATTAGTAATGGTGAGTACTTGATAAAAAGTGCGGATCCAACACGAAAAGAAGAAACTTTCAATTACCTTGTCAGCTTTTTGATGAGCTTTGCAAGCAGAACTGCTACACGAGATAGACTCCACATTTTTACAACTAATTATGACCGGCTCATTGAGGTTGGCGCTGAGCTTTCCGGCTTAAGACTAGTAGACCGGTTTGTAGGAAGTATCGCACCTGTTTTTCGTTCCTCGAGGTTAGAAGTTGACTATCACTACAACCCGCCTGGCATACGCGGGGAACCTAGATATCTAGAGGGAGTGGCACGTTTTACTAAGCTCCATGGTTCTCTTGACTGGCATGAAAAGGATGGTGCGATAAGACGTTTTGGCTTACCTTTCGGGGCACGCTCTGTGGAGCCTTTTCTAGAGGCTGAAGGTCATTCAAGTAGTAGCTATGAACAACTAATGATTTACCCTAATTCAGTTAAAGACAGGGAAACAGCGGAATACCCTTACGTTGAGCTATTTAGAGACCTAGCGGCAGCAGTTAGCCGCCCGAACAGCACTCTAGTAACGTACGGCTATAGCTTTGGGGATGAGCATATAAACCGCGTGATTGAAGATATGCTCACCGTACCATCGACTCATTTAGTTATTATTGCGTTTAATGATCCGTTGCAAAGAGTTGTAGATTTTATTGATAAAAGTGGAAGAAAGGCGCAGATCACTTTGCTATTAGGAGATCACTTAGGCGATCTGAAAACTTTAGTCGACAACTACCTTCCTAAACCTGCAATAGATAAAGCATCAATAAAAATGGCCGAACTGCTCAAGCAGCGGGGGTTTACGCCATCAGAAGGTTTAGATAAAGAGGGTTTAACTGGGGGCTTGATGTGAGTTACTTACCAATTGAACGACTCGAACAACTAAGAATAGGAACTGTTGATTTCGTTTCCCCTAGCGAGATTAGAGTTTCACTTGAGATTGACACGCCTGAATCTGTATCGCTTCAAGGTGGAACTCCCCGTAACTTCCCTCGCATAAATAGTTACGTTCTAATAACTAGCGATGATGGCTTCCTCGTCGGTCAGGTTGAGTGGATTGCCGTAGAGCACTCACCATATCCCAAAAGACGAGGTTTACAAGACTTCGGCTTGATAGACCTGCCTTTTCCTTCGAAGAAGCTCAGCATCAACCCAGTTGGCACATTGAAAAGCGATAGAAAAGTTGATGGATTTAAATTCACAAGGGGTACAGAGGCATTTCCGTCAGTTGGCGATTCAGTAATCCTACCTACCGATCAGCAATTAAACTCAATTATAGAGTCAGGCGACAATCGACGAGTCAAAATAGGAGACAGCCCTTTAGCTAACAACGCTGAAATAAAAATCGATCCGGACAGGCTTTTTGGTCGTCACTTGGCTGTTTTAGGTAATACTGGGAGCGGAAAGTCATGCTCCGTGGCAGGTTTAATTCAATGGTCTTTAGAAGCAGTTTTACAACAAGGGGAGAACCCAAATGCTCGCTTTATAATACTTGACCCGAACGGGGAATACAGTCGAGCTTTCGGCCCAAAATCTAAATACAAAGGTAATCTATTACGTGTTGAAGCTGACACTAAAGATGGGGAAAAAGAGCTTAAAGTTCCCTCATGGCTATGGAATAGTGCAGAGTGGAGTGCCTTTACACAAGCTAGTTCAAAAGTCCAACTCCCACTGCTACGCAGAGCTTTGAGAGCCATGAGAAATGATGCTTCATCTGAAAACAATGCGAATATTCAGGCCAAGCACTTTTGCGGAATTCTTCTCGTTTCAATGAGGCAATTAGCGAGTCAAGGGCAGATATACGTAAATGGAGGTCATGCCAAGGGCTTCGTTGAAAAATTAACAACTTGGAGAAGTAGTCTTACAACATTAAACGAAAAAATAGATAATAGGCCCTTCGATAGCTTGATAACTAAAATAGACGAATATCTTTCTACACGACAAGCTGTAAGTTGGCCCAAAAGTCCTGACGTTGATGATACCGATCAGCTGATTGATGATTTAAAAAATGCACACGTTGTACTTGGAGGTGATGAACAAGAGCTTTTACCTAAAAGTGAAGATACACCAATTCCGTTTGAAGGTGACGACTTCGTTTCCTACATAGAAGCCTTAGCCCAAGAAACCGGAACAGAGCAATTCGTAGAATTTCTTCTGACCCGAATTCGTACTATGTTAGGCGATACTCGCATAAGTGCAATAACAGAAGATACAAAAAAACCTATTAGCTTAAACACGTGGTTAGACACGTTTCTTGGGGCGGATACTAGAGGTGCAATCACCGTTATAGATCTATCGTTAGTTCCAAACGAAATTATTCATCTGGTAACCGCTGTGATCTCAAGAATAACTTTTGAAGCAATTCAACGCTACCGGAAGATGCATGGAAAGCCTTTACCGACGGTAATGGTTGCAGAGGAAGCGCATACATTTATAAAACGATATAAAGAAGAAAGTGAGAGCCAGTCAGTCTCTGACGTCTGTTGCAAGGTTTTTGAAAAAATAGCTCGTGAAGGGAGGAAATTTGGTTTAGGCCTAGTTGTTTCATCCCAAAGACCTTCCGAACTATCGCCGACTGTTTTGTCGCAATGCAATACTTTTTTATTACACAGAATTAGTAACGATAAAGATCAGGAACAAGTCCATAGGCTTGTCCCTGACAATATGAGAGGCTTTTTAAGAGAGCTCCCGTCCCTTCCTTCGCGCCATGCAGTTTTGCTAGGCTGGGCATCAGAGCTCCCCGTTTTAGTGAAGATGAGAGAACTTAGCGAGAAACAAAGACCACAGTCAGAAGACCCTGACTTTTGGGATGTCTGGTCGAACTCTACAGAAGAACCTCGTACAGTAGATTGGACGCCAATTGCTGATGAATGGCAAAATCACGAATAACGTTGCAAGAACCTAAATAAGCCAAGGTGCGTAGTTTAGTAGTTTCTGACGCCTTGGTTGGAGGTAACTGCAGTCTTGAGCACTTTAATTATTCGTTGGCTTCAAGGTATCCTTTATAGTTGCAAGCACGGCTAGGTTAAACCAGCATCTGCTTGGGCTTTCAGTACAAAAATGTATATATAAACTTAAATAGTCTTATATTTTCCTTCCATAACCTTTAAAGCTCAAGTTCAACGAAGTCTCTGTCAACATCTTCCTGAGTAATTCCGATGTAACGCAGCGTCACAGCCTCAGAGCTATGACGTAGCATCTTCATTACCCTGGCGATGTCGTTTGTGTTCCTATAAAGGTGATAACCGCGGGTCTTTCGCATTGAGTGAGTCCCGAGTCTAATGCCAACCTCCTCCCCTATCGCCGCGAACGCCCGCGAAACGTAACGGCGGCTAATCGGGGCCTCGTCCAACCCTTTAGACCATTGGTTTCGATAGGATTGAAATAGGTAAGTATGGCCTGGATGCTCCTCTTTAATGCGAGCAATAATCGAACGTGCTTTGTCGTTCAATTTAATCGTTGCTTGTTTCGACGTCTTCCCTTCAACCAGGGTCAGACGCTCGTTGTTAATGTTTTCAAATTTGATAGACAGTAAATCTGAAATCCGTAACGCCAGATTCAAGCCTACATCCCAAACATCGGCAATTTGCTGACCATAGGTTCGTTTGAGAAGGTAGCTAATCAGCTTCACGGTATCCAGATCTTTAACCGCTTGTACTTCGGCCATGATCGAGTTCCTTTTTTGCTGTAAAACGTGATTTTGAGTACTTAAGAGGGTATAAAGGGGTAAATAGCCCGTTTTTATTGGGCTTGCTTGTTCCCGTTATTGTATTTTGGGAACATAAAGGTAGAGCCTTTACCTACTGAATAATATATATCTGGGATTCTGTTGTTTGATAGGCGCTGGCTTAACGGCACTTTTTTCTTTCTTCAATACAGGACAGGGACTTAAATGGCGAAAATCTATTTTTTCAATACTCAGGTAAAGCCGTTGAAAACATCGGATGGTTTCATAGGAGAGGCAGGTTATAACGCAGTATTCGAATTTTTATCTGATTCTGTTTCAGAAGCAGTGAAAACTAAAAAATTACATAACCTGGGAAGTAAGCTTTACAAGTCAAAATTTCACCTTGTTTTCAGGAAGGTCGAGGTGCTCGATGGGTATGCTCAAGGCTTGATTCGCAAATATGACAAGATCAACTCGTTAAAGGATTTTTATACAGACAACCCTATATACGAGGCAGCACCAGGAGAAGCAGCTTCGAGCAGCGCAACAGATTTCAAATTTGTTTTCGACTACTCAAGCCATATCCTCGCGATAGAAGACGTAGACAACAAGTTCCCTAACCCCTCGTCTGTTGAGCAATCAGTTATCGATCTTTTAGAGCCTTTTGTACACAGGCATAGATCAGATGCGTCGACATCCTGCAATGTTCTAAAGGAGACATCTTCCCTCAGTAGACTCATGAATTCTGATGGTTTTAAGTCGATAAAAATTGAACTTACTTTTTCTAACCCGAACGGCTTAGAAGATGAGTTCGAGGCTGAAATAGAAAAAGATTTAAGAGATCGAAATGTAGACAAGTTAGTCGTCCAGGAGAAAGCGGCAAGCGGGGGGCACATTACTGAGCTTAACCACCGTGAAAAAGCACTGTTCAAACTTGCTGGTAGATTTGGGGATGCTTCCGCTCGTTTTCTTAATGAAGAAAATAAGCTTGAAACGTATCAAATGAAGGAGCACCCCGTAAAAATCCAATTACGTCATGGTCGTAAAGATACTACAGAGAGCATTTTTGGAAAAATTAAAAGTGCCATTAATTCAGCTCTAAACCGAGCAAGTTAGCGATGACTGATACCCGGAAAAGCATAGTAAAATCGGTTTTCCGTCTCCCTATAATTGGACCGTGGATTAAACACGCGAATTCATATGTCTGGCAAGGTAAAGGCGATTACACTTGGCGCTTAGCTCCATTGTCAAAATGGGCCCGTTCAATTGGCTCCGATATCGTTTCTGCAGCTATATTTTCGTTAAGCTTGGAATTAACTATCTGCTATTTTCAGCTCAATTCAATAGATTACAGTAGCCTAATTCAAGAGTTTTTCCCAAGCTTCATCGGCTTTGCAATCGGGGTATATGCACTAACTTTCATTCTACCCTCTACTGTAACAAAGCAATCGTTAAATGAGGGAAGGAAAAAGTATGAAGCACTACCTTCTAACCTTGGCTATCCGATAATTAGTATTATTTTTATGCTTTTTGCTTCAGTTATACTCACCATTTTTCCTCAAACACGGTTAGTAACTTCAATTCAAGGGTTCTTGCTCGTATATGGTTTTATGCTAATGATTGAAATTACTTCGTTAGTTACAACCATAGGAAGAGCTCAAGTGAGTCAGCGACTAAGTTCAAATACAGATGACGCAACCCGTGATCAAACACCAAAGAAAGACCCAAGATAACAAGCATGTGACTTATAGTCCGTAGACTTAAAGTCCCTATAGACTCAGCATAAAAGAACTAAAAAAGGAATAAACTCGTTGCCATCCAAGCTAATACCCGCTGTAGCAGAAACCGTTAAGAGTTTGAGGAAGTCCTCAGGCCTTACTCAAGAGGAGCTAGCCGCTGCAGCAGAGCTTGATAGGACATACATCTCTGGCATAGAGCGGGGCGTTAGGAACGTATCTTTATCGTCGATAGAAAAATTATCTAACGCTTTATCAATGACGTTGCCAGATTTCTTCGACGAGCTTCGAAACGTGCTAATACAAAGGGACGCTGATTAAAACATGGCAAAGTTACCTCAACTTCTTCAGAGAAAAATATATAAAACTGGACAAACTCGGGGGGCGGATGATGATGTCATATACCAAAACCGCGTAAATCGTAATAGCACCGTGCTAATTCCTTTATCGCTTTTCACTAAATACGGTAACCCTCCGCAGGGTGAAGAAGACTTCGATAATGGCTCAATCGTTTTACTAACCCCAGAAGAATATTTCACTGACGAAGATATTACTGACAAACTTGAATCTATGGGTTTAGAGATTGGGGTAAATGCGCTAGTTTTCTACCAAAAAAGAGTAGATTGGATGCAGTTCCCTCCGCTGGAGTCATGGCAAATCCCCACCTCCAGGACGGCTCCTCTCGGCGGGGAGTATGTAGCAAGAATTGCCGGCACAACAGCTCAGGAAAATGGTGACCCAATTCGTTTAGGTTATACAGAAACAGGGTTAAAAGGCGCAGGAATCAGGCTATATGAGTACTCGAGTCGAGAAACTATTGCACTTTGTCGGTCTCAGCTCGAACTTTTGTATTGGCTATGTTTTGATTCCCTTGAAGCTGCAGAAGAGTTTGCAATGTTGAAGGAAGAAGCCGAGTCAAGGCGTGAAGAATGTAAAAAGAAAGCAGAGTCTAAAGAGCTTTCAAATTACGAGCTTATGAAAAAACAGAGAATGGTTAACGAAGAGGGCTTCACTATTTGTCCTTTGTGCATGGAGCCATTGTCTGCGAGAGGTTTTTACGCACGAATGGCTCAAGCTGAAGGCCGTGAAGTTCACGACCTTACTGTTACAGAAGTAAACTTATTTCACATAAACGAAGTTAAATATGGCGATTATAACCATAAGCCATACAACTTGGGTTGGGGCCACCATCATTGTAATGTCGTAGTTAAAGACTCAGGCATTGAAGAAACTTTAGACTGGATGGCCGAAGTTTTAAAGCGCAACAAGAAGCTAGAAGAATAGCTTCTTAGGTTCCCTCTAATGCATATTGTTGTGTGACAACAGAATCTGTTTCTGTGTTAGTTGAGTCCACATTTTCTACGTTCGGCTGTGTATGATCACTACTCCTGCCAATTTGGTTGTGAGTAGTA
>NZ_DFTS01000008.1:7216-19985 GCF_002383015.1 Idiomarina sp. UBA4206 | reverse complement strand
GCCCAGTCTTCATCAATTTCAATGCCAATCGCATAACGGCCCTCATCCAAAGCTGCCACTAGCGTGTTACCAGAACCCGAAAAGCAATCCAAAACTATATCGTCTTCAAATGTAGACGATCTTATAATGTGAGATAGCAAGTCAAGCGGCTTTTCTGCGGGGTGTTTACCTTTGTACTGTCTTACGGAAGGAAAGTGCCAGACATCTGTATACTCCACATCGTTATTAACGAAAAATGGACGGACTACATCCTCATAAGGTGGCATGTAGTCAACTTTGTCTGTTCCTAGAATAGCCTGTCTTATTTTTTCATATTGCTCTCTGCTTGGCGTATTTCTTCCTGCCTCCCAATTCGATACCGCGCCACCGTGATTGACTTTGCCGTAAGCTCCAACCAATTCAGTTAACTGATGGCCACTCAAACCGGATTTTTTTCTTGCTTCCCTCAAAAAGTGAGCAAAACATGAGCGGTGTAGATTACCATCTAATGCAGGTTCAGCGAATATTATTCGTTCAGAATGACCATACCACTGGCGCAAAGAAGACTTTTTCATTTTTCCTTTCCATCCGTCATAACCCGGTTGGTTTGGTTTGGTCCATACTACGTGCGACAGAATATTATATTGCTCACTAAATAGCACTTCGATACGAGCAGCCATCTCGGAGTCACAAAAACAGTAAAGAGAGCCGTTCGGCTTCAAAATTCTGCGCCACTCTTGAGCATACTCTCTTAGCCAATTTAAGTACTCACCATCCTCCTTAAACCGTGTATCTCCTTTTATATTCTTCTTTTTTGTTACATGATACGGGGGATCCGTCAGTATTAAAGATACCGATTCACTAGGCAGCTTACGCAAAATCTCAATCGAGTCGCCATGGTAGACGGAGGCATTACCTTCAATAAAGGTAGGGTTCACTGATTCGGCTATTTTTTTGAATGTAAGTGCTCGGGTCATTTTTCATCCGTCATTAAGATAACTTTGCAATTCTAGTAGCATTTTACACTAGTTCTCATTTTAATCGTCTTCTCTTTGCATTATTCGGTAGAGAAGGGTTTTGTATAGTTTCATAATAAATCTCTCAGTTGTAACGAAAGCTTAGTAAGGGCACTTTTTCGTTCCTCAAAGTAATCATGCCGATCATAAATCCCCTCAATTCCCTTCAGTTTGTGATTGAGGCAGCGCTCAGCAACATGACCAGGAACACCAATACTAGCTAATAGTGTTCGGCATGTCCTTCGTAAATCATGCACTCTGAAGTACTCCATGTCTCCCATTAGGTTAGGAGGGTTAGTATTCTTACCTGGCTCGTAACCAAACATTTTCCCAATTGCGCGGTTCAGCGTATCTTCCCCCATATGAGGTCTCTTCGCTTGTCTTCGACTAGGTAATACATACTCTGAATCTGAAGAGCGCACTTTAAGCTCTGTAATCATTTCTAAGGCCAGTTCCGGTAAAGGTATGGTAAGGCCTACCCCAGACTTACTTCGTTCTTTAGGTAATTCCCATATGGCCTTATCAAGGTCAAACTCGCTCCACTTAGCCTCACATATCTCTGACTTTCTTACTCCCAGCAAAACTAGCAAAGCACACGCAAGGTAGTTATCTCGAGTGAATACGTGTTGATGCTCGCGAAAAGTTTTAAATGCTGTCGTTACTTCATCCAGTGTTAAAGCTCTATCACGACTTTTCTCTACCCCACCAGCATCACTGACCTTAAATGAACTTGCTGGGTTAGCCCCCACAACATCTATCTTAATCCCATGGTTAAACAACTGCTTGCAGTATAGGAGCGCGTCATTCGATATGGTTGGACGCCCGGACTCATTGATTGATGTGATGATCCTACGAATATCTCTCGCAGTCACTTGGTCAAGGTTCAACTCTCCAATTAAAGGGGCTATGTCCTTTCGATAAACTCTTTCAGGGATATTCCAATGTTTCAGCCGTTTACGGTTGTCTTCCTGCCAGTCCTCAAACAGATCGTTAACTGTTTTAATCTCCTGCATTTCAGACTGCTTTTTGAGCGCCAGCGGATTTTGTCCCCCTCGCACCTGCTTCATTTTCAAGGCGGCTTCTGCCCTTGCCTCCGCAAGGGACAAGTCAGAATACTTTCCGAGAGTCATTTCACGACGCTTTTTATTGAAGCTATAGCGAAGCATCCAGTAGGGGATTCCAGGTCCACCTGAAGTTGTGGCCGGAACAACAAAATATAACCCACCACCATCAGGGTGACGCCCTACCTTATTCTTAGCTAGGGACTTAATCCCATTAACCGTTAATTTTGCCAACGTCTTGATTCCTATGGTTTTACTTAACCAGGCAAATTACCCACCACCTGAATATTTACAAACCATAGCACACCCACCACCTTACCCACCATATTTTTCTGGCTACCCACGAAAAAAAGCGAATAACCGCGAACAACCTGAAGCTAAAAACCCTTAATAATAAGGGTTCTGCGGTATAACACGAACACAAGCGAACATCACTCAATATTCTGGATCTGCTTGTTGAACATCGCTTTGAATTCAATCAAATCAATAAATTACGGTTTATTTGTCATGCTTATTGAATAAGGCTAACCACAACATTCACCGATTGCCTTACCTGAATACATGTATATCGAAGCGTTCAAAATTTGACCGCACCTTACCTTTTCGATAGTTTCTTATTGTTTAGCTTCTCACTGACTTCCCTAGTCAGTGACAGATGTAGCTTTTGTTAGGGCTTATCTAAAAGGATAGAAACCATGTCTACTACTGGCGAACAACCTGGTAAAGGCACTTACACTTGCGACAATTGCGGCGAGAGCGTAACGCTTGATGATCACGACGATACGTTACCGCCATGTCCGCGCTGCCACGAAACTGAATATACACCTTAAACGAAGCATTTGAAAATGTAATCAATGGGAGCTTAAGCTCCCATTTTGCTACAACAGTATTAAGGTGATAAAACCTTATGGAATATTCTCTATTTGCTGACGAAAGCGGCATTTCAAGCGCAGATAAATGTTACACAATTGGCTGTCTACTTGTTCCATGTCAGCACCTTAAACAGTTTGAAGTCGAGATTATCAGGCTAATAGAAAAGCATAATTTACCAATAGATCGAGAGCTTAAGTGGTCACGCGTTAAAAGAAGCTACGCAGTGATTAACTTTATGATAGACGTCATTCGCTTAATAATGTCGTTCCCTGCATCATTTATCTGCAAAGTTACGTGGAAAGAACCCTACAGGAATTGGCAGAAAAATGAAGAAGAAGCATTTTATAAGTCTTATACCATGTTAATGAATTTTTGTGCTAGCCGCTTGAATTCAGAAATCAAAGCCAAAATTGATGATAAATCAGATGCATACAATAAAAGACATGAGGTTGTTGAGATAATAGCCAATCATCAGTTGAAAGGGTTGGGACGAATAAATTCCGTTAAGAAATGCGACTCTAAGGCCGAATTACTGATTCAAGTGGCCGACTTACTCACCGGAGCAGTTAATGCATCCCATAACCTGTGGCTGACCCAAGGCAAAGCTGAAATTCACGAGGGCAAATTAGTAGCTATAAGCAAAATTGCGGAGTGTTTGGGTTGGAGCAATTTACACCACGATACTTATCCAAATGCTGACTTCAATATTTGGCATTTCCCTGGCGAGGAATATCGAGCCCTACCATCTACAGAGCATGTTGAGCCCAACTTTGATGTAAAATACATAACCCGCGAGCGGGTATCATAAACCACCACACCCAACCTAAAAGTCAATGAAACCATAAATAATTTAATTTAAACTGAAATTATTCACATAAAAATAGAATCGTGTTAGCTTTATCGCAGCTTTATAGAAACTCTTGGAGTAAGACATGATTCGCTGCCACCTCGCCCGTATGATGGGTGAGCACAAAATGCGTATCAGCGATGTCATCCGTGAAACCGGATTGAGTCGAAATACGGTTACGCTCATGTATAAAGAAACCGCGCAAAAAATTGATTTGGAAGCGCTCGATAAGCTGTGCACTCTTTTTGACTGCGAAGTTCATGACTTGCTGCAAAGGTCTTCAAGACAGCAACGATTAGTTACGGATAAATAATGACGCTAATAAAGTTAAAGGATTTAGAAGCACACCTCTGGCACGCAGCCCATATCATCACAGGGCCGATTGATGCTTCAGACTACAAAACATATATATTTCCCATTTTGTTTTTTAAACGCATCTGCGATGTTTACGATGAAGAGCACATAGACGCAATGAAGCAGGTCGGTGATGCTGAGTTAGCAAAAGGCGCTATGTTTCATCGAATTCAGATCCCTGAGGGTTGCCATTGGGATAATGTGTTTGAACGCACCAGAGACGTTGGACAGGCTTTAAAAGATGCTTTTCGTGGTATCGAGTTGGCTAACTCCAAACTGCACGGTATTTTCGGAGATGCGAGTTGGACCAATAAAGAACGTTTATCTGATGAGCTTTTGAGCACACTACTGAACCACTTCAATAAAGTGAATCTTGGTGTTGCCAGTGTCCGCAATGATGATATGGGACGGGCTTACGAATACCTCATTAAACGGTTCGCCGATAAAGCCAACAAAAAAGCAGGCGAATTCTATACTCCACGAACAATTGTCCGCCTTATGGTCAACATTCTCGACCCACAAGCAGGTGAAAGTATCTATGATCCGGCTTGTGGTACTGGTGGTATGCTACTCGAAACCATCCACCACGTTAAAGAAAATGGCGGCGACCCTCGCTTGTTAAAGCTCAAAGGCCAGGAGAAGAACCTCACTACCGAAGCTATTGCTCGCATGAACCTATTTCTGCACGGGCAAGAAGACTTCGAAATCGCTCGCGGCGATACGTTACGTGAGCCCAAGTTTCTCGAGAACGATCAATTAGAGCATTTCGATTGTGTTATTGCGAATCCCCCTTTTAGTCTCAAAGAATGGGGACACGGTCGCTGGAGTGCAGATCCGTACGGTAGAAATCAGTTTGGTCTAGCCCCTAAAACCAATGGCGATTTCGCTTGGGTTCAACACATGTTTGCGTCACTGAATGACACTGGTCGAATGGCTGTTGTTCTTCCTCATGGTGTTCTCTTTAGAGGCGCGGCAGAAGGGAAGATTCGAACTAAATTACTCCAAGATAATCGTATCGAAGCAATTATTGGACTTGCATCAAACCTGTTTTATGGAACAGGAATTCCGGCATGCATCTTGGTGTTACGTAAATCACGCCCTGCTTCACACCTTAATCATGTTTTGGTTATCAATGCAGAGGAAATCTACACCAAAGGGCGGGCGCAAAATACGTTGTCTAATCAGCAAGCCGATAAAATATACGAAATATACAGCGATATGAAGAAGCGCGGTCCTGCTGCTCAAGAAGTTGAAGGTGTTGCTCGCTGGGTGCCTCTCGATGAGATTAAAGAAAACGACTTTAACCTCAATATTGCTCGATATGTGCAGAAACCTTTAGAAGAGGAAACTGTCACGGTAGAAGAAGCCTTGCGTGATTTCCAAGAAAAACTAGCAGCACTAGAGCGGGCGGAGAGTGAATTAGAAGAGCTTCTCATCAAGGAAGGGTATGAGTTATGAAAAAAAGAGTAGGTGAGTATGCAACCAGTAAATGACATCAGTCCGAAAGAATCTTCTGAGCTCACAGTTCGTCTTATCCAAGCACTCAATGATGCTATAGATAGTGGTACAGATGAACCAAGCATAGTCGCAAACATCGCAAAAAATATTCCTGCCTACCTCACCAAGAGCTCTAGATTAGGGGCGTTTAATTTTTCATCGGGTAGCATCGCTAATGTACCTGGCTCAATCTTCGTACATCAAACACCTAAAGTTTCATATACGGGTATCGGCAAAACAAAAAGTGGCCAGCCCAAGTCGATAGAGGTAGGGGATCTCTTATTACTCTCTACTATTCAATCAAATACAGGTGAAGTAAGTAGACGAGCAATGTTATTTCAAGCAAAGATGTTCGAGTCAATTCCTGTTTCAAGTACGGGGAATTCGGAACAACATAAACTATACAATGAGTGGCCAATATTTCACTACTTACGATCGACCAGAGATTTAAATGGTATGTATCGATGGATTTGTGATCTTGACCTGCATGAAAGTGCGAAATACTTGCTATTAAAAGACACGGTTAGCCCATTAGGAGGATGGCCTCATTGGTTACATAGCAGATTGCCAGACGCAAACGCTCTTACCGCCAACCCAACTGATCCGCTCAGCCATTATTCTTGCTTTGTTCATGAGGTATACAATTTTATTCTCGGTAACGTAGGGAAAGAGTTTAAAGTCTTGAATACGACAGAATATAAAGACTTATCAACCCAGCATTCAGATATAGTAAAAAATTTCCACGCTAGCGGCATTATTCAGCCTATCTGTCCATGGCAGGAAGGATGGAGCTTACTGATAAATGATTTATTAAGAATAACATCACAAAAGCGAACTAGACTAATGGGTTCGACGACAATAAAGGGCGCTCGCGGTGTGAATACATCCTCGTATAAGGGGGAAGAGAGTAACAAAGTGATGAGCATACTAAATAAATTTGGTTTTTTCTCGGAACCGCCAAGTACTCCCGAAGCAGACGACGAAGAGCCAAGCATAGGGCTCAACATCATTGAGTTTACTTTGATCTCAAATGAGAGGTTTCGCGATTAAATGTCTTCAATTAATAGAAAGAAGTTAGAAGACCTACTTTGGGGCGCAGCCGAGTTTTTGCGCGGCCAAATCGATGCATCTGACTATAAACAGTACATTTTCCCGCTCCTATTCTATAAGCGTCTTTCAGACGTTTACATCGAAGAGTATGTTGAAGCTCTAGAGCTTCATGACGACGCTGAATATGCAGCGATGCCCATGTTTCATCGTTTTGATATTCCCAAAGAAGCGAGCTGGGAATCCGTTCGCAATACGAGTAAGAATATTGGTGAAGCGATTCAAAACGCTTTGCGTTTAGTCGAGGCTAATAATCCTCGCCTACATGGTGTATTCGGTGACGCGCAGTGGACCAATAAGCAACGCTTGCCAGATCATTTGCTCGCTGATTTAATTCAGCACTTTAGCAAAATTCCACTTGGTATTAAGTCAGTTGCACAAGACGATTTAGGTGAGGCTTACGAGTATCTCATCAAAAAATTCGCAGATGATTCGGGTCACACTGCAGCTGAATTTTATACCAACCGCACAGTCGTGCACTTAATGACACGAATCATGGATCTAAAGCCAGGCGAAACAGCCTATGACCCTACTTGCGGTACCGGAGGAATGTTACTCAATGCAGTAATGGATTTGCGCACCCATGGAGAAGAGTGGAGATCGGTTCATTTGTATGGACAAGAAGTAAATCTACTCACCTCGGCGATAGCCCGTATGAATATGTTCCTGCACGACATTGAAGAATTCGATGTGCTGCGCGGCGATACGCTGTCCGAACCCAAGTTTATTGAAAACGACCAGCTCAAGCAGTTTGATGTGATTTTCGCCAACCCGCCTTACTCCATCAAAAAGTGGAACCGCGATAAGTTCGCCGCCGACCCTTATGGCCGCAACCTTTACGGCGTACCACCGCAAGGCTGTGCCGATTATGCGTTTTACACCCATATCATCAAAAGCCTAAAGCCTGACACTGGCCGCGCTGCCATGCTCTGGCCACACGGCGTGTTGTTCCGTGATTCCGAGCAAAGCATTCGTAAACAAGTGATTGAGTCAGACATCATCGAAGCGGTGATTGGCCTTGGGCCCAACCTGTTTTACAACTCACCGATGGAATCCTGCGTGGTTGTGCTCAACTGCAATAAACCCGCCGAGCGTAAAAACAAGGTGTTGTTTATCAACGGTGTGGAGAACGTAACCCGCGAGCGCGCCCACAGCCGCTTATCGGATGAAGATTTAGCTGTGTTGTGCGAGGCTTACTTTACGCCAGAAAAGCAAAGCGACATTACTGCGTTGGTGGATATCGACACCATCAAAGAGAATCTCTACAACCTGTCGATTCCACTCTATGTGCAAGCACAAAACAATGGCGAAGTGCACGATATTGAATATGCCATCGAGGCCTGGAAGGTTAGCCGGGTGCAATTAAAAAAACAGACCAACAAATTATTTCAGAGCCTCGCGCAGTTAGGTCTCGAGGTGGAAAACAATGACTGATAAACAAACCGTTAAATTTGGTGATATTTGCCGCGAAGTAAAACTCACCACTAAAGACCCAATTGCCGATGGCTATGAACGCTACATCGGATTGGAGCACTTGGATTCTGGCTCGCTAAAGATTAAACGCTGGGGAATAGTTGCTGAAGATAACCCAAGCTTTACCCGAGTTTTTAAGAAAGGACATATCTTATTTGGCAAGCGTCGACCTTACTTAAAGAAGGCAGCAATTGCTGAGTTTGATGGGATTTGTTCTGGAGACATTATTGTACTAGAACCAAAACCCAACTCCTTGTTATTAAAAGAACTGGTTCGTCATTTAGTTCAATCTGAAACTGTGTGGAACTGGGCTGTACTGAATTCATCAGGATCGTTATCTCCTAGAACAAAATTCTCTGTTCTATCGAAATTGGAAATTTCCGTTCCATCGTATCCTCAAGAAAGTTGTCTCAATATTCTCAGAGATGCAGAAAGCGCTTTGAGCGCTTCAGACGCTGTAGTTACGCGGCTTATTGAAGCCAAGACCGCTGCAGCCTATTCCCTAATGCTTGAGGGAAATTGGTATCGAGAATTATTTGGTAAAGATCCGGCTTCCATACCTGAAGGATGGAAGTTGTTAACTGTGGGTGACGTCCTCAATGATACTCAATATGGGCTATCGGATTCTCTCGAAGCTCATGGTCGTTACCCAGTACTTAGAATGATGAATATTACGAATGGTTACGTTGACCCTAACGATCTGAAGTATCTCGATTGGCCTAAGGAAGAGGCAAGCAAGTACATTCTTAATTATGGTGATATTGTATTCAATAGAACCAACAGTATGGAATGGGTTGGAAGGACAGGAATATTTGAACTAGATGGCGACTATCTATTTGCTTCATATTTAATCCGGTTGGTGGCAAATGAGAAGAAGCTTACTCCTTATTATTTAACGCAGTTCTTAAACCTGCCGTTAATCCAATATCGGCTAAAGGCATTTGCTACGCCTGGTGTTAGCCAAGCAAACATCAACCCAGGTAGTTTGAAAAGTTTACCTATCTTGGTTCCGCCATTAAATAGAGTAAAAGAAATTGAGAAAGTACTCCGAGAATTTGACAGTGAATTGAATGTAGCCAAACAACATCATCAGCGAATGGTTCAGTTCATGGAAAGTATTAAATCAAAATATTTTGAGCAGGTTACTTAATGTTTAACGAACAGACCGTTACAGAAAATGGAATTATCGACCGTTTAAAAGCTTTAAGCGGCATCAAATGGACTTACTGCCACGGCGAGAATTTGCCCAAGCAAGCGCAGGATATCTTCGTTGATGAGTGGCTGAAAGACGCGTTGTGTTCGTTAAACCCCGATATCGCCAGGCAACCCGATTACGCCGATGAAGTGATTTACAAGCTGCGTGGTGTGATGCTGGAAGCGCGTCATACCGGCCTGGTAAAAGCCAATGAGAACTTTCATGAATGGTTAATGGCCGAAAAAACCTTGCCCTTTGGCGAGAATGGCGACCACATCACCATCAACCTGATTGATTTCGACAATATCGCCAACAACCACTTTGTGGTGTCACAGCAGGTACACTATATCGCGGCTACCGAGGTCTATTTTGATATTGTCCTCTATGTGAACGGTATTCCCTTGGTGGTGGGCGAAGTAAAAACCGCCACCCGTCCGAGTGTTACCTGGCAAGACGGCACCGCCGATTTTATGGGTGGCAAAAAGCACTACTGGAAAAACGTTGAACCCTATTTTGTGCCCAACCTGCTGTGTTTTGCCAGTGAAGGCAAAACCTTTGCCTACGGCGCCATCAACGCCCGGGTAAAAGATTGGGGCCCTTGGCACAATACTGCACAAGCAGAGGATATAGTGCCGGGGATGGGAGCAGTGCTAAATAGTAGCGAAGGACTTTTGACCCCCCAAACATTACTGCAGCTCCTTGAATCATTCGCTCTCTTCTCAACCATTAAGACTGGCAAGAATAGTCCTCCTAAGCGTATAAAAATTCTCCGTCGTTACCCTCAGTTTGAAGCGGCTAAGCAAATCGTTGAGCGAGTTAAGAAAGGCTACCCACGCAAAGGACTAATTTGGCATTTCCAAGGCTCTGGTAAGTCACTGTTGATGTTATACGCAGCAAGAATGTTGCGAGCAGATAATGATCTCAAGAATCCTACCGTTCTCGTGGTGGTCGATCGAAGGGATCTCGACTCCCAGATCAGCGAGACATTTGGTGGAGCGGATGTCAAAAACTTAGTGAAAGTTCAAAGCTGTAAAAAACTCGGTGAACATATTGAGCAAGATAGCCGCGGTATCCTTATTACAACCATTTTTAAATTTAAAGATGTCGAGATAGATGAAAGTAACCCCAAGGGCTTGAACGACCGCGATAACATCATTGTTCTGGTTGACGAGGCGCACCGCACTCAAGAAGGCTCACTTGGCGATAAAATGCGCTGGGCTCTGCCCAATGCTCATTTCTACGGTTTAACTGGAACACCGATTTCAGGCATCGACCGAAACACCTTCAAGCTATTTGGCGCGGAAGAAGATCCGGGTCGTTACATGAATCGATATAGCTATAAGCAATCTATTCGTGATGGCGCAACCAACCCCGTTAAATTTGAACCTCGCCTTGCGGAACTGCGTGTTGATCAAGACGCTATTAACGAGGAGTTTGAACGCCTAGCTGAAGAACACGACTTAGACGAAGACGAAAGAGCGGCGTTATCAAAACGTGCTGGAAAGCTCGCTGTTATGCTTAAAGCGCCAAAACGCATGGAAGCGGTGAGCTCTGATATAGCACACCACTTCACGACTCATGTTATGCCCAAGAAAATGAAAGGCATGGTAGTGGTCTATGACCGTGATGCATGCGTTCAGATGTATTACCTTTTAGGGCAGAAGCTTGGCTTTGATGCTGTCGAAGTTGTTATGAATGTTGACCAGGCGCCCATAAAATCAACCGAAGGTGATAAAAAAGGCAAAGTTAACAAAGATTGGCGCAAATGGCATGATGACTTGCGGTTACCCCTAGAAAAGAATGACTTCGAGCGTTGGCAGAAGATCGATGGCGATGACCAACTTCAAAAAGATCTCATCGAGGATTACAAAGACCCTAAACACCCGCTTCAGTTATTAATTGTTACAGCAAAACTATTAACTGGCTTCGACGCCCCTATCTGTTATTGCATGTACTTAGATAAGCCTCTGCGCGACCATACACTTTTGCAGGCAATGTGTCGTACTAACCGCTTGTATGAAACTAACGAAGTGCGAAAAGACATGGGCTTAATCATTGATTACCTCGGGGTCTTTGAGAATCTTCGGACAGCGCTCGCCTACAACCCTGATGAAATTGAGGGAGTGGTTGAAGGAATTGAAGCGTTTAAAGAGCTATTTCCAACTCAACTGGATAAATGTCTCGCGTACTTCCCTAATGTCGATAGAACCCAAGAAGGCTTTGAGGGAATTATGGCCGCACAAGAGTGCCTACCAACTAACGAAAAGCGTGATGAGTTTGCCCAAAGCTTCGGTGTTCTGGCTAAACTGTGGTCAGCAATAAACCCCGACTCATTTCTGGCACCGTTCAGAGCCGACTATAAGTGGCTGGCTCAAATTTACGAATCTGTGAGACCCGTTGGGCAAACGGGCTCCTTGATATGGGCAGCTCTTGGCCCTGAAACCATTAAAATGATTCATGAGCACACCGACATAAACCGTATTCGAGATGATATCGAAGAATTGATTATGGATGAGCACGCAATTTTCACGCTTACCGACAAAGAGCAAGAACAAAGAGCCAAACGGCTTGAAATTGATCTCATGGGCCGGCTTCGCGGGCATACGGACCCTAAGTTTGTCGAACTCGGTGAGCGTTTAGAGAAGTTGCGCCAAGATTACGAAGCCGGTGTAATCAAAGCTATCGATTGGCTAAAAGGCCTATTAGATGCAGCCAAAGACACCGTTCAGGCCGAACGCGATACCGGTGAACGCCCAGTTACCGAAGAAGACAACAAGCAAGCATTAACTAAGCTATTTTTGGAAACTCGCCCTGAAACGACGCCCAAGCTAATAGGCGATGTGGTTGAGCAAATCGACAAGATTGTTAAGGCCACACGCTTTCCTGGATGGCAGGATTCAAATAGCGGGCCTCGTGAGATACAAAAGGCTCTTATCGTCACGCTCGCCCAATTTGGGCTTGGCAAGGATAAAGAATTGTTCAACAAGGCGTATGCTTATATCGAAGGGCACTATTGATGCAGATAGTAGCTGAAACACTTGAAGTCCTAGCGATAAAAGACAAAGATGCGTCACATTCAGACCTCTTTGGCAGAAGTGCGTTTAACAGATATTACTACGCGCCGTTTTTAATCACGCGTGAAACGATCAGCGAAATGAAGTCTAATTGGAAAGGAACAGCCCACGCGGAAATTCCTAATCTGCTAGTTAAAGGACTACGAAAACCGGCAGCAGCCATTCGCACGCAAGTAAAAGTGGGTTTGATTGATCATGGAGATAAAAGTCGCATATTAGGTGAGTTCAACTCTACTGGCCAAGAGCTAGCCCAGTTACTTCGTGAAGCATATGACGCACGTATCGCTGCAGAC
>NZ_DFTS01000008.1:3578-7105 GCF_002383015.1 Idiomarina sp. UBA4206 | reverse complement strand
CGCTGCAGACTATGAACCTGAGCTCAAAATTCATAAGGATGGCAACATTATTACTTTAAAAAGCTATTCGCTGTCCTCTGCTAAGAATTGGCCACGAAGAACACGTCAACTATGTTCACTATTATTGCGTGGTTGGGAGGATATCGGTCTTGCTTGAAAAATCAAAAATCACAGAGTTTCCAGTAGAGCTTCGTAAGTACTGCGTTTCTGATTTAAGCGTTCGAAACGAGGATCAGGCGATAATTTTATACACTCCGAATGCAAAACTAAGTGAAACAGCACAGCCTGGTTTTATTTCTAAAAACCAACTAGATAATTTAACGAAAAGGTTATCAAAGAGATATGATACTAAATGTGACGTTATTTATTTAAAGTCAGATAAGCTCGAGTTTCTGAGTAAAGGGTTCGAAACGCTATTAAGCGCGAAATTTCCAATGCTGTCCGTGATAAGTCCACCATTCCCAGCTTCATTCAAAAATTTGTGAATAAGCCAACCCTGTTAGTTGAAGTTTTAACCAACCATCCCCAAATAATCCACAAGGTGAGGATTTAGCTCGTACCTCGCTGATACAACTTCGCTAAATTTTCCATGAGGTAAATCACATGGCGCAGACGAGTGGTGGTAAGAAGAAGGTTCATGTACCAGCCTACAAGAAAAAGGATGGTACGAAAGTCCCTGAGCATTACCGTTCAACCCCGAACTAAGAAACTTAAGGGGCAGTTTGCAGTCGCCCCTTCCTTATACCAGTTCGATACTAAATTTAATACAAGGAAGGGCAATGATTAAAGTCATAATCAACGAGCAAGAACGAATTTGGGATAGTAGCCAGGCAGGGTGGATTAATGGCACCATCAATGAACTGCAAAAAGCAGGCGAGCCCACCTGCGTTAGAGTATTAATTGAGTACGGCAATATAAATTTGTGCCTCAGCGCCGGAGCCTGCTCTAAATCTAGCGGTGGCGGCCGCCCATTGAACACTCATGAAGCTGAAATGGTTGACTATTGGGAGCAACTAAGCGTTGAAAGTAGTCCATTAAATGGCGGAAAGCTTATCGCGTTTTTGAATCAAATAAAAACCCGTTAAAAGTGTGAACTTTGGCTATGTTTATATCAAGCTTACAGTTCGAATTAATGCATTTGCAGGTATTTTAAACTGAGTTTATTCCATTACCTCTACAGGTAGCGCTGTGCCAGCGCTATAAGAAAGATCATCATAATAAAAACGCTTAAACCTACGGATAACAGCAATCGAAATTTCATCTTCTCTTGCTAGCCGAATGGTGACGTCCATTTGGGCTGCGCGTAATACTTCTGCATGTTTTTCAAGTGCTGATTCGGCAGCGCCGATATCACCATCAAAGTCTACAGGAATAGTGCCCAAGAGATTTACTCGGTACTGCTCACCATCGGCAATTTCATCAAAAGGATGGATTTCAACATACATCCCAGATAGCTCATTAGTCGCTTTTTTTGCCTTTTGCCTGAGTTTCCCTTTTCGATCAAATGCATCAATTCGTCTATTGAACTCACTGGGTAAAGCTGGACGTGAGTACCGAGCGGCAAGCCAATCTGAGAAATGTCGCAAGTCGTATTCTTCAAATAGTCTCGTATCGTCAGGAGAGCGCTCAGAAAACCAAGCTTTAGCAATGAATTGTTTATCAAAGGCTTTAATTTCTATGAGCCTTTCTTCCGATAGAGAATTGCTATTAACTCTTTGAATGAAACTCGTGTGCAGTAAGCGAGCATTTTTATTATGCCGATAATTACCATTTAAACTATCCAAACCGCCTTGCACAAAATAAACCTCAACATTGGGTTCAAGCTCTAAGTTGTCGTTCGCGATATCACAAGACTGCGAGGATACAACGGCATAATACTCAAATTCAGGCTCAAACCCGCACAGTTTTGCAAGCTCTGCCGCGTCCTCATCCTTAAGAATTGAACCTTGCCGCCATCCACTATCTTCGAGTTTGCTTCCCATCATAACTCGTAACCTTTAGGCAAATGGATCTGACAATGATTTGTTCTTTGCTCCGCGCAACATTAATCTGTTGCCAGCAAATAAAATTAAGTCCTTTTCACCTTTTTTAATAAGGTCAAAAAGAGATAGCTCTTCAATTACCGGTTCACGAAGCTGCTCACCTGGATGTGGTAAACCGCTTTTCACCCATTCATTTGCGGTCATTTGGAGCTCATGAATATGAACCAGCGTATTAGAACGTGGGGCAACACCCTCAATCCAGTTATAAATCGTTTTTCTAGTAGTTCCTAAAATCTCAGCAAGCTGTTCTTTGGTTAGTCCGAAGGTTCCACAGATTTTATCTATCGCAATAGCTATTGAGTTCCCTGTTTGAACTACAAAAGAAACTCCTGCTCCACTGTGAGATTGCGCTAGGGTTACGGTGAATTTTCCTCCGGACCCGTTTACTACTCCAGGGATAGGCGACTCTACATCGTTACATGTTAGCGTTATGACAGGTTGAGATGCCCGTTTGCTATACATGTATCCATGAAGCTCTTGAGTCGCTAAATTGAAATCCGGGGCAGCTAATTCCATTTTTTGTCCCTCGCAAATTCTGTAGTGACTTCCCAAAACGCTGCTCGTGACGCGTCGTGTAAATCAGATAGTCTGCTAAGGACCTCATCACAGTTGAAAGATACTGATTCGTCACCCGCTTCCCAAATATGATCGAAGTCAAGAATTAACCTTAATGACGGTGTATCATCACGCTTAATTTGTACCGGAACATTATCAATGTCTGGTGGGCAGGTTAGCGGCATCTCACCAAACCATGAGCGAATAGATAGCGTCCCATGTTGCGTTTCAACATAATTCTCTGTTTTCAGGTGTCTTGTTCTCCCGATTCCCGCTGTCGTTGCTGTAGGAATAAATTTCCTATCAACTAACTGGATGAATTCATCCTCATTATTAGCCGTAATTAAATCACAATACCTGAGTCCAACCCTTAATAATAATGAAGGATCTATAATTTCAATAACCTTATCAAGAACGTTCTTACACGCTTCAGAAAAGCCCTCGAACCGCGGATATGCATTAGTAAAATAAATAAGTCGATCTTGACTGATATCAATAGCATGCTTTTTATCACTTGATGCAAATGACCAACGGCTAATGGACGTGACTTCTAAACCATCAGGTTTGACGTGAACGGACTGCTCTGCACTTTTACGGAATGTAGGGTACTGTTTCCGAAGCATTTCTTGGAGCTCCGGAATGTATTGCTCAATTTGCAGAATTTGGGAAAACCGAAATTCGGCAAGAACCAGCTTAAGCGGCTGATTCTCAAGCTTTTTGTAGTCAGTCACACCAATAATCCTTATAGTTCAGTCAACAGCGGGACGAAATTATACATTAAATTACACACTGCTTCTATCAATGTATGTGACATCCAAAAGTTTAGCAAGTTTCCTTTTTGGATATGTTTAATTCATTCCGACCCAAACCAGCGGCTCAACCACATCAGCAACCTTCTGCTGCGCCTGACGCCGGGTACTTGATGGCGAC
>NZ_DFTS01000008.1:0-3523 GCF_002383015.1 Idiomarina sp. UBA4206 | reverse complement strand
CCGGGTACTTGATGGCGACAATGCTCTTGGAATCCATCTACCTTTTGATATCATTTTCGCGCACAACTAGGTTATGTCATCAGGTTTGCAACTAGCAGACTTGGTCGCACGCCCCATAGGGTTAAAAACATTAAGGCCAGGCCAAGAAAATCGTGCATTTGAATCACTACAACCGAAATTCTACTGTGAAGGTGGAAGGTGTTCTGTTGGTGAAGGGTATGAAGGAATAGGAATGATGGTTTACCCTACTCCAAAAAGCGAAAAGCCCCAATGAAACCACTGAGGCATTAACGCCGACCGGGACTGCCCAATCCATTTAAACGTAAAATGCCCGAGCATTTCACTATTGTCAACTATCAGTTAAGTACAAGTCAGCTAAAGTAGACATGTGAAGGATCGCACCTGCGGTAGAACCGCGGGCTACCTCAAAACACATTATTCCAAGTTTTGAATTTGCTCTCTCATTTGCTCTATCAAAACCTTTAACTCTACCGCGGCAGCGGTAATGTCAGAGTTAATAGACTTAGAGGCCAGGGTGTTTGCTTCGCGGTTGAACTCTTGCATCATAAAGTCGAGGCGGCGTCCGCAGGGGCCGCCTTTTTTCAATATTTTGCGAGCTTCTTCCACGTGCGCGTCTAAACGGTCGAGCTCTTCGGCTACGTCAGTTTTCTGCGCCAGCATGACCATTTCCTGTTCTACACGCTGCGGCTCTAGTTCAACTTTAGCTTCTTCAAAACGGGTTAGTAAGCGCTCGCGTTGCCAGGCCATAACTTCTGGCATGCGTTCACGCACAAAAGCTACCTGTGTGGTCACACCGTCCAGGCGTTCCTGCAGCATTTTATCAATAGCTGCGCCTTCACTTTTGCGGTTTTCAATAAAGTCGTTGGTGGTCTTTTCCAGAGCGGCCAGAACGTCTTTCTGCAGCTCGTCCATGTCCTGATCCTGAGCAGCAACAACGCCAGGCCATTTTAGAACGTCAATAGGGTTTAACTGCCCGGCGGCGGAGTGCTGGCTCACCCATTTGGCACTGGCGATCACACTTTTTGCCAAGTCTTCGTTAATGGACAAGGCACTTTGCTGGGCTTCATCTACCTGCAGGCTCAATTTGCATTCAACCTTGCCCCGCTGCAGCTTTTTACGAAACTGCTCGCGTAGTGAGTTTTCCAGTGAACGAAAGGTTTCCGGTAAACGGAAGTAAGTTTCCAGATAACGTTGGTTAACTGAACGAATTTCCCAAACTGCGGTGCCCCAGTCGGCTTTTTGCTCGTAACGAGCATAACCGGTCATACTTTGAATCATGTCGGTTCCTTTAAAACGAATCGTTTCTGTTACCGCTTAGCGTGCTTTTCACGGTTCTTTTGTTTCTGTTCGGCGTTCTTTTTCATCATTATGTAGGCTGCGCCGCGGCCACCATGGGGTCGCTGTGCGCTATGAAACGCCAGTACCGGCTCCAGCTCGCGCAGCCACTTATTCACGTAACTTTTTATCAGTGCCGGATGCGGTTTTGTATGCTTGCCCATGCCGTGGATGATTAAAGCCGTACGTACACCCGCGGCGTGACAGTCTTTCACAAAGTTAAACAGTGCCGTGCGCGCCTCTGCCAATGTATGGTGGTGCAAATTCAAGCTGGCTTCCATACTGTAACGCCCCTGCTTCAGGCGCTTGAACACACCCGCCTGGACACCGTCGCGATGAAACTCAATAACGTCATCCGGCTCAACTAAGTCCACGTACTCGGTCGATAAAAAGTTTTCGTTTTCAGCTTCTTCCGCCTCGGCGGCGCGGCGGCGCTCTTTTTGCGCCAGCGTTGGTTCAAAAGCCTGTTTAATATCAGCAACTTCTTCACCCGCCAAGGGCGTTACGTCAGTCATTTCCTGACGAAACAGCTCAAATTCTTCATCATCTGAACGCGACATACTGCCTCCCGCTCATATTCTTTTGCTCGGTCTAGTGTAATACGTTGCTGCGCGAATCGCGATCCATTAATCGTCCAATTCTGCTACAATTGCGCTCAATTTATACATCGCGACATTCACTCAGTAAGGAGATGACATGCGTCCAAGTGGCCGTACGGCACAACAAATTCGACCGGTGACCATTACCCGTAACTTTACCAGACACGCAGAGGGCTCAGTTTTAATTGAGTTTGGCGAAACCAAAGTGCTTTGTAATGCCTCGGTAGAACGCGGCGTTCCTCGCTTTTTAAAAGGTAAAGGACAGGGCTGGGTTACCGCTGAATACAGCATGTTACCACGCGCAACTCACACTCGTTCTGCCCGCGAAGCGTCCCGCGGTAAGCAAGGTGGTCGTACTTTAGAAATTCAGCGTTTGATTGGACGTTCACTACGTACCTGCATCGACATGAGCGCTTTAGGTGAACACACCATTACTATCGACTGTGACGTGATTCAGGCCGACGGCGGCACACGTACCGCGTCTATTACCGGTGCTTGTGTCGCTTTAGTTGACGCGCTGAACTGGATGCGCGGCCAAGGCATGGTCAAAGTGAAACCGTTAAAAGAAATGGTCGCGGCAATTTCAGTCGGCATTTTAGACGGCGAACCAGTCAGCGATCTGGAATACATTGAAGACTCAAAAGCCGATACCGACATGAACATAGTTATGACAGAAGCCGGTAAGTTTATCGAAATTCAGGGCACAGCCGAAGGCGAAGCCTTCAGTTTTGACGAAATGAACAGCCTGGTTGAAATGGCGCGTCACAGCATTCGCGAGTTAATTGATATTCAGAAACAAGCGTTAGCGTAAGCTTCAGTATAAACGTAAGCGAGGAATAAGCAGGCAATGAAAGCGTATCAAAAAGAGTTTATTGAGTTTGCCATAGAGCGTGGCGTATTAAAGTTTGGTGAATTTACCTTAAAGTCCGGCCGCACCAGCCCGTACTTTTTTAATGCAGGGCTTTTTAATAAAGGTTCTGACTTAGCCCGCTTAGGCCGCTTTTATGCCGCCGCGCTGGTCGACTCCGGTATCAGTTTTGATGTGCTTTTTGGCCCGGCTTACAAAGGCATTCCAATTGCCACCGCCACAGCCGTTGCCTTATACGACCACCATCAGCAGGACACATCCTATTGCTTTAACCGTAAAGAAAAGAAAGACCACGGCGAAGGCGGAAACCTGGTGGGTTCTGCGCTGGAAGGCAAAGTGATGCTGGTGGATGACGTGATTACCGCAGGCACAGCTATTCGCGAAGCCATGGACATAGTTCAGGCTAACGGTGCCGAATTGTCCGGCGTTCTTATTGCTTTAGACCGTCAGGAAAAAGGCAAGGGTGAGTTATCCGCCATTCAGGAAGTTGAGCGTGATTTTGGCGCTCAGGTTGTCAGCATTGTCAGCTTAAATGATGTCATCACCTTCTTGAAAGATGACGACACCTTTAAAGAATATCTTCCCAAAGTTGAAGCTTATCGCGCCGAGTTTGGTGTCGCCTGATACGTATTTGCGTAGCCTGACGTTTACGTCAGGTCCAATATCTCACCTGACATGAATGTCAGGCTACCGCATCAGT
>NZ_DFTS01000077.1:15175-19837 GCF_002383015.1 Idiomarina sp. UBA4206 | reverse complement strand
AAGCGAGGCGCATAAGTAGAAAGCTCTTCACGGTGACCGCCAATGGCTTCGTCCATCACTTTCAGAATGTGTAGGCGAGCTGATTTAGCCTGCGCTAATGCACTTTCCATGATGTCGCGAGTGATACCATCAATTTTAATGTCCATTTGCAACGCAGTAATACCATCGGTGTTACCGGCTACTTTAAAGTCCATATCACCTAAGTGATCTTCATCACCAAGGATATCGGAAAGAACAACGTGCTTGTCGCCTTCTTTAACCAAGCCCATAGCGATACCCGCTACAGAAGACTTAATTGGCACACCAGCGTCCATTAACGCCAATGAAGAACCACAAACTGAGGCCATTGAACTTGAACCGTTTGATTCGGTAATTTCTGAAACCACACGAATGGTGTAAGGGAATTCATCGTGGCTAGGCATAACTGCCTGAATACCACGTTTCGCCAAACGACCATGACCAATTTCACGACGTTTTGGCGATCCAACCATACCGGTTTCGCCAACACAGTATGGAGGGAAGTTATAATGCAGCATGAAGCGATTTGTGTTCATACCAGTCAGCTCGTCAATCATCTGAGCATCACGATCGGTACCTAAGGTAGCAGTTACCAACGCCTGAGTCTCACCACGGGTAAACAATGATGAACCGTGAGTACGCGGTAATACACCAGTAGCGACACTAATAGCACGAACCATGTCAGGGTCGCGGCCATCGATACGCTTTTCACCAGCAATAATACGGCTACGTACAATGTCACTTTCCAGGTCGTGGAAGATTTTGCCGGCTTCTTCTAAATCGACATTTTCATCTTCAGCAGTTAGCTTCTCGACCATCTGCTCTTTAACTTGGTCAAGCTTACCTTTACGTTCTGCTTTGTCGGTAGTGCGGTAGGCTTCGCCAATACCTTGCTCTGCCAATTCACGAACTTTGGTCTGCAAGCTTTCATCTTTTGCAGGAGCCTGCCAGTCCCACTTCTCTTTGCCTGCTTCTGCAGTAAATTCAGTAATGGCTTTAATAACGTCCTGCATTGCTTCGTGACCGTACATAACGGCACCAAGCATTTGGTCTTCAGACAGCAACTCAGCTTCTGATTCAACCATTAATACGGCTTTATCCGTACCCGCAACCACAAGATCCAGCTTGGAGTTTTCTAACTCGTCGGCGGTTGGGTTTAGTACGTATTCATCATTAACCACACCAACACGTGCTGCGCCAATTGGGCCTGCAAAAGGAGCACCAGAAATAGATAAAGCTGCTGACGCGCCAATTAAAGCGACGATATCAGGGTTAATCTGAGGGTTTACTGAAACAACAGTAGCAACAACCTGTACTTCGTTCATGAAGCCATCTGGAAATAATGGACGAATTGGTCGGTCAATTAAGCGACTGGTTAACGTTTCGTTTTCGCTAGGACGCCCTTCACGCTTAAAGAAACCGCCAGGAATTTTACCGGCTGCGTAAGTCTTTTCTTGGTAATTGACTGTTAACGGGAAAAAGTTTTGCCCTTCACGTGCTTCTTTTTTGGCAACAACAGTGACTAAGACTGTTGTATCATCGATGCTGGCAAGTACAGAACCAGTCGCCTGACGTGCTATTACGCCAGTTTCTAATGTGACTGTATGCTGACCGTACTGAAATTGTTTAGTTATTGGATTCACGTTTCTTTCCTTTACCTTCAAAATATAGAGTATCCGGATTGATACTCGTCTTCTCTCTTTATTTATCTCGTCGCATAGTATAAGGGAATTGTGACAAAATTAAGACCCATAAGCCTAAAAAGAATACAAAAAAAGGGCCAAAAGGCCCTTTTTAAAAATTCTTTATGCGTTGGTGTGTCTTAGCGACGGATACCTAAACGCTCAACAAGTGCTACATAGCGTTTTTCGTCTTTACGCTTCAGGTAATCAAGAAGCTTACGACGACGGCTAACCATACGTAACAGACCACGACGTGAATGGTGATCTTTCTTATGTGATTTAAAGTGGTCTTGTAATTCAGCCAGGTTTTTTGTCAAAAGCGCAACCTGCACTTCAGGAGAACCCGTATCGTTCTCGCCTTGACCAAATTCTTTTACAATTTCAGCTTTCTGTTCAACAGTTAGTGACATGATAACTCCTAAGTTTGTCAAAATGATCGACGCCAATCACTAATTCAGCGTCGATATGAAGGCGGCGATTATACCCACCTAACAATACAAAAACAACTATAAATCAGCATACTCAAGAGCAATAACGCGACGCGGCCATAATTCCATGTTTTTCACCCGGCCAACGCCTAAAAACTGAGACTGCTCATTAAGGACTCGCCACTCTTCGGCTTCATTTGCATCGCTTACCGGTAAAGGAATAGGCTGCCCATGAAGAAAGTCTCTGGTCTGTGTCTGAGTTACTGTAATCTTTGGCAGTTCGCCTAACAGCAGGTCAGCTGGTTGCAACAAATCATCCAGCTTAGACTGGCCCTGCTCCGCCGCTTTTTCCAACTGCTCAGGCGTTACCATGGTCGATTCGTTAATATCGGCCACCGCATTACGATGCAAACTGGAAACGTGTGCGCCACACCCCAAAGCCTGACCCAAATCATCCACCAGCGTCCGAATGTACGTACCTTTGCTGCAACTGACTTGAAGAACGACCTTATTTCCCTCGACAGCCAACAACTCTATAGAGTGTATTGTAATTTCGCGTGTCTTTTTGGGAACCTCAATACCGCGCCGAGCGTAATAATACAGAGGCCGGCCTTCATGCTTTAACGCTGAATAAATAGAGGGTGATTGCGCTTGCTTACCAATAAAGTCCTGAATTACCTCGGCAATATGTTTAGCATCAACCGAAACCGGTTTTTCTTCAACAACTTCGCCTTCGGCGTCGCTCGTAGTCGTTCGGACGCCTAGCAAAGCTTCAACCCGATACGCTTTATCGGCATCAAGTAAGTACTGTGAGAACTTTGTCGCTTCTCCCAGGCAGATGGGCAGAATTCCAGTTCCTAAAGGATCGAGGGCTCCGGTATGACCGGCTTTTTGTGCATTATACAGGCGCTTAACATGCTGCAGGGCATGGTTTGAACTCATGCCCTGCGGTTTATTCAATAAAACTACGCCCGTGACTGCACGGCCTTTGCGTAGACGAGCTTTAGACATTAATCGTCTCCGCTGTTTTCACTGCTTTTTTTATCTCGCTCGCGTGCTTCTGCAACCAGCTTACCCATGCGAATACCTTCATTTAACGAGGCATCGTGCTGGAATTTAAGTTGCGGAACTATGCGTGCCTTAATGCGTTTACCTAACAAAGAACGAATAAAGCCAGATGCTTCATTCAGCACTTTTAACGCCTGCTTAACTTGTTCAGGGTCATCTTGAAAAAAGGTAACGAACACCTTGGCATAAGCTAAATCGCGAGAAACTTCCACATCGGATACTGTGACCATGCTAACACGAGGATCTTTTATCTCGCGCTGCAGGATCATAGCGATTTCTCGTTGTAGCTGGTGCCGTACCCTTTCGGTACGGCTAAACTCTTGTGCCATAAATTACTGTGTCCTTGATTAAAGCGTACGTTCTATCTGGACTGTTTCGAAGACTTCAATTTGGTCGCCTTCTTTGACATCGTTGTAGTTCTTAACACCGATACCACATTCCATGCCGTTACGAACTTCCTGAACGTCATCTTTAAAGCGACGCAGTGATTCAAGCTCACCTTCGTAAATAACAACGTTGTCACGTAGTACGCGAATTGGTGCTGAACGTTTGACGATACCTTCAGTTACCATACAACCGGCAATTGCACCGATCTTAGGTGATTTGAAGACATCGCGAACTTCTGCCAGACCAATGATCTGTTGTTTGAACTCAGGCTGCAGCATACCGCTCATCGCTGCTTTAACTTCGTCAATCAAGTCGTAAATGACGCTGTAATAGCGCAAGTCTACACTTTCTTGCTCAACCAGTTTTCTAGCGGCCGCTTCGGCACGAACGTTAAAACCAACAACAATCGCATTCGATGCACTGGCCAGAGAAATATCGGTTTCAGTGATACCACCAACACCGCTACCAATGATGTTCACTTTCACTTCATCAGTCGACAGCTTAGTCAGAGCATCAGAAATCGCTTCCAATGAGCCTTGTACGTCTGACTTCAGGACAATGTTCAGTTCAGCAACGTCACCTTCAGCCATGTCCGCAAACATGTTTTCCAGTTTCGCTTTTTGCTGTTTCGCTAATTTCACATCACGGTATTTACCCTGACGGTAGTTAGCTACTTCACGTGCTTTACGCTCGTCCTTAACAACCGTTGCTTCGTCACCTGCCTGAGGAACACCAGACAAGCCAAGTATTTCTACAGGAATTGAAGGACCGGCCTCTTTAATTTCTTTACCGGTTTCGTCGCGCATGGCACGAATACGTCCGTACTCAAGGCCACACAGTACAACATCACCTTGCTTCAACAAACCGCGCTGAACAAGAACCGTCGCTACTGGTCCACGACCACGATCCAGACGTGATTCAACCACGATACCTGAGGCCATGCCGGTTTTTTCTGCGCGTAAATCCAGTACTTCAGATTGCAACAGAATTGCTTCTAACAGCTCGTCAATGCCTTCACCGGTGTGAGCTGACAGCGGAATAAACTGCACGTCACCACCCCAGTCTTCCGGAATGACTTC
>NZ_DFTS01000077.1:14786-15017 GCF_002383015.1 Idiomarina sp. UBA4206 | reverse complement strand
CCAGTCTTCCGGAATGACTTCCAGCTGAGACAGTTCGTTTTTCACACGATCCGGATCTGCGCCTTCTTTATCCATTTTGTTTACAGCGACCACCAGAGGTACGCCAGCTGCTTTCGCGTGCTGAACCGCTTCTTTGGTCTGTGGCATAACGCCGTCGTCCGCTGCAACAACCAAAATAACAACATCGGTTGCGCCGGCACCACGTGCACGCATCGAGGTAAAGGCCGCGTG
>NZ_DFTS01000077.1:11110-14550 GCF_002383015.1 Idiomarina sp. UBA4206 | reverse complement strand
TTACCGTGGTCAACGTGACCCATAACCGTTACGACCGGAGCACGAGGTGCTTCTTCACCACCTTCATGGCGGTCAGAAAGCACTTCCTCTTCCAACGCATTGTCTTTGACAAGCGCGGGCTTGTGTCCAAGCTCTTCAACAACTAAGGCAGCTGTGTCTTGGTCAAGAATTTGGTTAATCGTAACCATTTCGCCCATTTTCATCATGGTCTTGATGAGCTCACTGGCTTTAATTGCCATACGGTTAGCCAGTTCGCCAACAGTAATGGTTTCGCCAATTTTTACATCACGCTCGACCGGCTGCGCTGGCTTATTAAAGCCCTGTTGCAGTGATGAGCCACGACGAGCACCTTTACGACGCTTCTCGCGACGCGGCGTTTCATCACTTTCTTCATCTTTGCGACGACGTTTTTTGCCGCGCTTGCGACTTTTACGTTCTTCGTCGAAGTCCTGCGCGTCTTCAGCTTCCTGAGCTGTAGAAGACGTTGTAAAGTGCACGTCTTCCTGCTCTTGCTGCTTACGTTTCTGCTCTTCTTCTTCCCAGCGTTTTGCATTTTCTTCAGCTAGTTTGCGAGCTTCTTCCGCTTGCGCTTCCGCTTCTTTTTCCGCTTTTTTACGGGCTTCTTCTTCCTGTTGACGCTTCAGTTTTTCGGCTTCTGCTTTCGCTTTGTCTGCCGCTTCACGTTCTTCAGGTGTCATCGCTGCACGTTTCTCAGCTTCCGCTTTTTGACGTGCTTTCTCTTTTTCTTTACGCAGTTTCTCTTTCTCTGCTTTTTCTTTCTCAGCTTTTTCGCGCTCTACTTTAGCTTTCGCTTCAGCTTCTTTGCGCTGCTTCTCTTCTTCGCGTTTTTGCTCTTCTTCGCGAAGTTTAGCTTCTTCTGCTTCTTTTTCTTTGGCTAAGCGTTCTTGCTCTTCACGTTCCTGCTCTTCACTCGCCGAACGTTTGACATAAGTGCGTTTTTTGCGCACTTCTACCTGAACGGATTTAGAATCTCTTCCGCCGCCAACGCTTAACGTACTTTTCGTTTTACGCTTTAAAGTCATTTTGCTGGGTTCAGAGCTGCCGCCACCGCCATGCTGACGGTTCAAGTGAGCCAGTAATTTCTGTTTTTCATCTTCATTAACAGAATCACCCGCTTTCTTGGTCATGCCCGCTTCAGCGAACTGCTGAACCAGACGATCAACTGTTGTACCGACATCTTTGGCCAGCTTATCGAGCGTTACTTCTTCCATAGTCTGTTGTACCTCCGCTGATCGTTCTACTGTTCTTCATTGAACCAGCAAATATTGCGGGCTTTCATAATTAAATCGCCAGCCTGCTGTTCATTTAATTCTTCAATATCGGCTAAGTCGTCAACGCCCTGTTCCGCTAACTCTTCCAGACTGGTCACACCCTTGCTGGCTAACACATAGGCCAGGTGGCGATCCATTCCTTCAAGATTCAACAGCGTTTCATCTGGTTCAGCCGATTCCAGAGATTCTTCTGTAGCTAAAGCTTTGGTCGTTAAATAAGCACGCGCTCTGCTACGTAATTCTTCTACGATATCTTCGTCCATTCCTTCAATATCAAGGAACTCAGCAACTGGAACATAAGCCACTTCTTCTAACGAAGAAAAGCCTTCGTCAACAAGCACGGTTGCAAAGTCTTCGTCAATATCTAAGGTTGAAACAAACAAGTTCAATAAACGCTGAGCTTCTGCTTCGTTTTTCTCATTGAACTCGTCTTCTGTCATGACATTCAATGTCCAGCCAGTTAACTGACTGGCCAGGCGAACGTTCTGTCCACCTTTACCGATTGCCTGCGCCAGGTTATCAGCCGCTACGGCGATATCCATTGTGTGTGCGTCTTCGTCAACAACAATAGAAGCAACTTCTGCAGGAGCCATTGCGTTAATTACAAACTGTGCCGGGTTGTCGTCCCAAAGCACGATATCCACACGCTCACCGCCCAGCTCGCCGGAAACAGCCTGCACACGCGCACCACGCATACCGACACAAGCGCCAACCGGATCGATGCGTTTATCATTGCTCTTCACTGCAATTTTAGCACGAGAACCCGGATCGCGGGCAGCGCCACGCAACTCAATCATTTCTTCGCCAATTTCCGGTACTTCGATACGGAAAAGTTCCAACAAGAAATTAGGGTTGGTTCTGCTAACGAATAACTGTGCACCACGAGCCTCGGGACGCACGTCATAAAGCAAGCCACGAATTCGGTCACCGGGGCGTACCGACTCACGCGGTAACATTTCATCACGGTAAATAATAGCTTCAGCGTTATTACCTAAGTCGAGGATAACGTGCTCACGGTTTGCTCGCTTAACGATACCGCTAACCATTTCGCCCACTTGATCGCGATATTCATCCACGACTTGTGCGCGCTCTGCTTCGCGTACTTTCTGTACAATAACCTGTTTAGCGGTTTGTGTCGTAATACGGTCAAACTGAATTGAGTCAATTTGCTCTTCTACGTAGTCCCCGGCTTGAACCGACGGGTCTTCATATTGCGCTGCTGACAAGCTAATTTCACGGTAAGGGTGTTCTAACCCTGTGTCCGTGTCTTCAACAACTAACCAACGGCGAAAGGTATCGAACTCGCCAGTATTGCGATCGATATCGATACGAACCTCAATATCACCGTCGTATTTTTTCTTGGTCGCATGAGCCAATGCTGACTCTAAAGCTTCAAATATTTTTTCGCGTGGTACCGCTTTTTCGTTTGAAACCGCTTCTGCGACTAACAGTATTTCTTTACTCATGAGTGCTGCCTCGCCAACGCAATCTTTTAATCAAATGTTGGAACCAGGTGAGCGTTTTTCACATCACGCATATTCACCTGAAGAGTATCGTTATCTACGGAAAGGGTCAGTTCTTCCCCCTCAACCGCTATCAATTTCGCTTTGAACTTCCTTTTGTTCTTCTGTGCCGCTACTAACTCAAAAGCAACGGTTTCATTCACGTAAGGCTGCATTTGTTCGGCATTAAAAAACGGTCTTTCCATTCCCGGAGAGGACACTTCCAGGTTGTATTCAACGTTAATCGGGTCTTCTACATCTAATAGGGAACTGACCTGATAACTGACATCCGCACAGTTGTCCACACTAATTCCTTCCGGATGATCAATGTACACTCGTAACGTCGAAAACTTACCGGCGCGGACAAACTCCACACCCCATAATTCGAAATCCAGAGCTTCTACTGCTGGCCGAATCATATCGGTTAACCGTTCTTGCAAATTTGCCAATTACTGCCTCCTGAAACAAAAAAAGGGCGCAAGCGCCCAGTGTTCTGGCTATCCTAAGATAGCTAAGGCCGCATAGCAAAAAGCCCCGAGCTGCTGCGGGGCTTTCTGAACACTGGACCCTTTGTCAGTTATTTTAGCAAAAGCGCCGACTAATGCGAAACGCTGCTACTAAAATTGGTTGCGGGGGCAGGATTTGA
>NZ_DFTS01000077.1:782-10930 GCF_002383015.1 Idiomarina sp. UBA4206 | reverse complement strand
CGCCACTTCTGCAAAATTTTTAGTCGATTGGCGGTACGTCAGATTCAGGATCTGATTCGTCTTCCGCTGGAGGCAACTGTTGTTCTTCTTCAGGTACTGACAAGTCCGAGAAGTCTGTTGAGCTTTCGTCCGTAGAGGTCGATAAGTTACCCAACACCAAACTCAGAATAAAAAAGACTACCGCCAACCCTGCCGTAGCGCGTGTCAGAAAGTTTCCTGAACCTGAAGAGCCGAAAACAGTGTTCGATGCGCCTGCACCGAAAGATGCGCCCATACCTGCGCCTTTGCCTTGTTGTAGCATAATGAAGCCAATTAAGACTAAAGCAACAACGAGAAATGCAATCATTAAAATTTCGTACATAATTTTACCCTTGAGCAGCCTGGCAGATAGCAACAAAGTCTGATTCTTTCAAACTCGCCCCACCTATCAAACCACCATCAATGTCTTTTTGCGCAAATAATTCGGCAGCGTTATCAGCTTTAACTGAGCCACCGTACAATAACGGCATTTTCTCACCAATCGCGCCAAATTGCTCTACCAGTAACGTTCTTAGTTTTGCATGAACGTCCTGTGCTTGTTCCGGTGATGCTGTTTCTCCGGTACCGATTGCCCAAACTGGCTCGTAGGCCAAAACAACTTTCCCGGCTTTTTCTTTAGGAAGGTTTGCCAACGCAGCTTTCGCTTGTTCTGCTACAACCTTCCAGGTATTCCCCTCATCGCGCTGAGCTTTATTTTCGCCAACACAAATTACTGCTGTCATACCTGCATTGACGGTCGCCAGTGCTTTCTCGTTTACCTTGTCGTCTGTTTCTGCAAACAATTGACGACGTTCTGAATGCCCGACAAGCACGTAGCTAACCCCAAACTCTTGCAGTTGAGTTGTCGAGGTTTCGCCTGTATAGGCTCCACTGGCATGTTCAGAAACATTCTGTGCACCAATGGCAATGTCATCATAATAACATTGACTTGCCAACTCACTGATAAGGGTAAACGGAGGACAGACTACTATCTTAACCTTCTGAAGCTGGCTAAGTTTCTCTCGCAACGCCACCGACATAGTTTTCGTTAGCTCGCGATTTCCGTTCATTTTCCAATTTGCAATCACTAGTGATGCATTAGGCATAGTTTGTCCTCTACTTCAGAGCGCGGGAATAGTAGCGAAACACTCGCCAACTTACAAGCGAGATTTTCATCGCTGCCCGCTAACTGTTTAATTTGTAGCCGCTTCAACTTCGTTCGCTATTTGTTGAGCAAAGGCTTTTACCTTAGCTTCGTTTTCGCCTTCAACCATTACCCGAATTAAAGGCTCAGTGCCCGACTTCCGTAAAAGTACCCGACCACTGCCCGACAGCGCTTTTTCAACTTCTCGTACCGCACTTTTAACATTCGCCGATTCTAAAGGCTGCTTATCGCTGTCAAAACGGACATTGATAAGAATTTGTGGCAACTTATGGAAATCGCAACTTAATTTTTCCAGGGACTTTTGTTCCTGATACATAGCTGCCAGTACCTGCAGTCCGGCAACAATACCATCACCGGTAGTGTGGTGCTGACGGTTAATCACATGGCCCGAATTTTCACCGCCAAGGTACCAGTCTCGCTTAACCAGTTCTTCGATAACATAGCGATCACCGACTTTTGCCCGGACAAAGGGAATACGTCTTTTATCGAGTTCTTTTTCCAGGGCAAAGTTTGTCATTAGTGTGCCGACAACACCTCCTTGTAACTGCCCCTGATTCTGTGCAGTCACAGCCAGCATATAAAGGATTTCATCACCGTCAATTGGGCGACCATTCTCCGTCACCATCATGATCCTGTCACCATCACCGTCCAGAGCTATGCCTAAATCCGCTTTAGTCTCCAGTACCTTTTTCTGTAATGCCTCCAGGTGAGTTGCGCCGCATTCTTTATTGATGTTAAGGCCATTAGGCTGAGTACCAATTTCAGTCACTTCAGCACCAAGTTCACGAAGCACATTAGGCGCTATGTGATAGGTCGCACCATGCGCGCAATCGACGACAATGTGTAACCCTTCCAGAGTCATTTCGTTAGGGAAAACACTTTTACAGAACTCGATATAGCGACCAGCGGCATCATTTATCCGCTTAGCACGACCCAGCTCTTCTGAAATCACACAATCCATTGGCTCATCTAACAGACGTTCAATTTCCAGCTCTACGGCATCTGGAAGTTTGTGTCCGTTGTCAGCAAAAAACTTTATGCCGTTATCGTAATACGGATTATGCGATGCGCTAATAACAATACCGGCCGCGGCTCTGAATGTCCGTGTCAGATACGCAATGCCGGGAGTGGGCATAGGGCCTAAGAAATCCACACCGACACCGGCTGCAGCCAGTCCGGCCTCCAAAGCTGACTCGTGCATATAACCGGAAACCCGGGTGTCTTTACCAACCAATACGCGGCTGGTACCTTTTGCAGCCAGCACTCGGCCAGCAGCCCAGCCAAGCTTTACGGCAAACTCAGGGGTTATCGGGAACTGCCCGACTCGTCCGCGCACGCCATCGGTGCCAAAATATTTACGCTCACTCAAAGGTGCTCTCCTTCTAAAGTTGCTGCAACCACTCTCATTGCATCAACTGTCTCCTTAACATCATGAACGCGAATTATACGTGCTCCTTTCATAGCTGCAATGGTTGCAGCCGCTAAACTGCCTGCTAATCTGTCTTTAACTTCACGTCCCGTAACGTGGCCAATCATGCTTTTTCGCGACATTCCGACTAACAAGTGTAACTGTAGTTCGTGAAACGCCTGTAGCCTTTGTAGCAACTGGTAATTATGTCGTTGAGACTTGCCGAACCCAAAACCAGGATCCAACCAAATTCGCTCTCTGCCAATACCTGCCTGCTCACAGGCAATAATACGCTCTTGTAAAAAAGCCTTAACGTCACAGACAACATCGTCGTAGTCTGGGTTGTGCTGCATGCTTCTAGGCTCTCCCTGCATATGCATTAAGCAAACTTTTGCAGAGGTTGATGCCAAAGCTTTCAGGGCGCCCTCTTCTCGTAATGCGTTTACGTCATTAATGATATTTGCACCGACCTTTATAGACTCAGTCATAACAACCGGTTTAGTGGTATCGACAGAAATTGATACATCAAAACGTTGTCGTACCGCTTCGACCAGAGGAATGACTCTATCGAGCTCTTCTTGTTCCAGGACAGCTAGTGAGCCGGGCCGAGTTGACTCCCCACCAATGTCTATCATATCAGCACCATCACTTATCAGCTGCGCCACGTGATCAATCGCATCATTTAAGCGATTGTATTCACCTCCGTCTGAAAATGAGTCCGGCGTAACATTAACAATACCCATAACTTGCAAAGGGTTGGGGTTTTTAGGCATAACTCGGCTCCGCTAATTGCTGTTTCTTATTCTTACAAAAAAGCCACCTCTCGGTGGCTTTTAAAAAGAGTCAACTTTAAGAAGTTGCATCCCCGGGCTTGTCGACATTGATGGGTCGTTCAGGACGCTCTTCGGTCTCATCTGCCTTGGCAGCACCGCCATCCGAACCATTACCACCACTGTCTCTGTCATCCCAGTCTTTCGGCTGACGAACATCTCGGCGATTCATCAAGTCATCAATTTGGTCGGCATCGATAGTTTCATACCGAACCAACGCATCTTTCATTGAATGAAGGATATCGACGTTCTCTTCCAACAGTTTTTTCGCCCGTTGATAGTTACGATCAATAACCGACTTCACTTCTTCGTCAATAGCCCGTGCAGTGTCATCAGACATATGCTTATGCTGAGTTACTGAACGCCCAAGGAAGACTTCATTTTCATCTTCAGCGTAAAGTAATGGTCCCATCTTTTCAGACAAGCCCCACTGAGTGACCATTTTTCGAGCAATTTCTGTTGCACGTTCAATGTCATTTGACGCGCCGGTAGTGACTTTCTCATCACCAAAGATAATTGCTTCGGCTAAACGACCACCAAACAAGCTAGAAATCATGCTTTCAAGATGTTGCTTGCTGTGGCTCACTCTATCCTGCTCAGGTAAGTACATAGTGACACCCAATGCACGACCGCGCGGAATAATCGATACCTTATAGACAGGGTCATGCTCTGGTACCAGACGACCCACAATAGCGTGACCAGCTTCATGATAAGCCGTCATGGCTTTCTCATCGTCCGTCATAACCATTGAGCGGCGCTCAGCACCCATCATGATTTTGTCTTTAGCTTTGTCAAACTCTTCCATTGAAACAACACGTCTGTCGCCACGCGCGGCAAACAATGCGGCTTCGTTGACTAAGTTCGCTAAATCGGCCCCGGAAAATCCTGGCGTCCCACGAGCAATCAACTCTGGCTTAACGTCGTCACCAAGAGGAACTTTGCGCATGTGCACTTTCAGAATTTGTTCACGACCGCGTACGTCTGGCAAACCAACAACAACCTGACGGTCAAAACGTCCCGGACGCAACAGTGCAGGGTCTAATACATCTGGACGGTTAGTTGCAGCGATAACAATAATGCCTTCGTTGCCTTCAAAGCCATCCATTTCAACCAGCATTTGGTTCAGTGTTTGTTCACGTTCATCGTGTCCACCACCAAGCCCGGCACCACGTTGGCGACCTACGGCGTCAAGTTCATCAATAAAGATGATACAAGGAGCCGACTTTTTAGCTTGTTCAAACATATCACGAACACGAGAAGCACCAACACCAACAAACATCTCAACGAAGTCAGAACCAGAGATACTAAAGAACGGCACTTTTGCTTCACCGGAAATGGCTTTAGCTAATAAAGTCTTACCCGTTCCCGGAGGACCAACCATAAGCACGCCTTTAGGAATTTTTCCGCCCAAACGCTGGAACTTAGAAGGGTCTTTCAGGTAATCAACTAATTCTGACACTTCTTCTTTAGCTTCATCGCAACCAGCAACATCTTTAAATGTTGTTTTTGATTGCTCTTCGTTCATGAGCTTCGCTTTACTCTTACCGAACGACATGGCGCCACGACCACCGCCGCCTTGCATTTGACGCATGAAGAATATCCATACACCAATAAGCAACAGCATTGGGAACCACGAGATAAAGATTGACGCAAGAATACTCTGCTCTTCAGGTGGGGTACCCTGAGTTTCTACATCGTTTGCCAACAAGTCATCCAAAATTTTCGGGTCATACTGAGTTGGCACAACTGTTTTATAAGATTGACCATTGCGAGTCATACCTGAAATAGTGCGTCCATCATCACCAAATTCAGCACGACGGATATTGCCATTGTTAACCTGAGACACAAATTCATTGTATGTCATGGTCGCCGATGTCGTTCCGCTCGGACTGAAGCTCTGAAAAACGCTCATCAGTACGACGGCTATCACAAGCCACAAGATGAGATTCTTTGCCATATCGCTCAAAGCCTATTACCTCTATTAAAAATCAACTACCCAACAGGGTACTACAGTTTATAATCTGTCGCTACCAAGTAGACCTCTCTGGAACGTGCCCGGGAGGACTCTGGTTTTCTGGTTTTCACATTGTTAAATGCCGCACGCATGTCTTTTAGGAAAGGTTCAAAACCCTGTCCCTGGAACACCTTTACGACAAAACTCCCGCCAGGCTTTAAAACCTGGTGACACATATCCAGCGCCAGCTCTACTAAGTACATAGAGCGAGCCTGATCTACCGTACCATTACCACTCATATTTGGTGCCATATCCGACAGCACAACATCAACATTTTTGCCACCAATGCGATCAAGCAATGCATTTAATACCGCTTCTTCCCTAAAATCGCCCTGAAGGAAATCGACTCCGACGATTGGGTCCATCGCCAAAATATCGCAGGCAATAACCTGACCATCACCGTTAAAATAGTCAGCTACGTACTCAGACCATCCTCCGGGAGCAGCACCTAAATCAACGACAGTTTGACCTTTTTTGATCAACTTATCTTTTTGCTGCATTTCCTCTAACTTAAAAACAGCACGAGAACGAAGTCCTTTCTTCTGTGCTTTTTGGACAAACTGATCGTCAAAATGTTCTTTCAGCCAGCGTTGACTGCTCACACTGCGTTTTTTTCCCATAATTTAACGAAGTTTCCTTAATTGTCTGGCCTGAATACCTGATCTGGCGTTACAATGTTAAAAAATCAAGCTCTAAAACGGATATTATCGAATGTCATTAAGTAATAAGCAAAAACAACATTTAAAAGGTCTGGCACACCCGTTAAAGCCAGTCGTACTGCTTGGGGCTAACGGCCTGACTGAAGGTGTTCTTGCAGAAATTGAGCAGGCACTTGATCACCACGAACTGATTAAAGTAAAAGTTCCGGAAGAAGACCGTGAGCTCAGAAAACAAATTATGGCCACTATTGTACACGAAACCGGTGCTTCTGAAGTGCAAATTATCGGTAAAACGCAGGTGATATACCGACCAGCCGAAGAGCCTAAAATTCGCCTTCCCCGCGGCTAGTCTCTTTTGCTCGCAGGCGTTAGCGACAATGCTTTAGCGACCAGCTCCAACGCCTGCGACTTTTCCATCCACTTGTCTTTAGTCGAAAAGTAGACATCCAGCATCACTTCCAGGCATTGTTCGTCGCTTTCCAGGTTGTAGGCTTTTAGGAAAGGCTCTATTTTTCGATGGGCTTTTAGAAATTCAAGTCGACGTTTACGCTCTTCTTCTGCAACACTGCTTTTCACATAATCTGGCTGAGTATAGGAATAGGTTGGTTCGTGCAAAGTATAGCCCGGTGCGAAAAACCAATTTAAAGAGATTCGTTCCTGCAGTAACTTTCGAATAATCTCAGCAAAGGGTATTCTGTTGCTGCGCTTCCTATTGGCATAGTCGTTAGGCTTTTTTCCTAGCCACAGAGAAACGTCTTTATAGGTTCCTTTCTGCGAAACCAGCTTTAAACGTTCAAAGCATTCCGTAACCGTTAATTCATCAAGTGGTGTGTATTGAGGTGTTTGAGATGTTGGTGACGTTTCCTTGTCCATTGCAGCTCTTCTTTTGTTGACTTAATGTTAAAAATCCAGTTGAACTGCGAACTATACAATAACAAGTACAAAAAACAAACGACTCGACGTATAAAAACAAAAAGGCTGGTAAACTTTCGTTTCCAGCCTTTTTATTACGAGTTTTAGTATTACTTATATTCTACAGCAACCACTTCGTACTCAACTTCACCATTGGGTGTAGTTACTGTTGCAATTTCGTCAATTTCTTTACCTATTAATGCGCGAGCTATTGGCGAGTTCACAGAAATTAAATTTGATTTAATATCAGCTTCATCGTCACCCACGATCTTATAGGTCACTTCTTCGTCCGTTTTTGTATTGTAAACGGTGACCGTTGAACCAAAAATAACTTTTCCGTTATTGGGGACTTTAGTGACATCAATAATTTGTGCATTGGAAAGTTTTGATTCAATTTCTTGAATACGGCCTTCACAAAAACCTTGCTGCTCACGCGCCGCGTGATATTCAGCGTTCTCTTTTAAATCTCCGTGCTCGCGTGCATCAGCTATAGCTTCAACAATACGTGGGCGCTCTACCGTTTTTAAACGCTTGAGCTCATCACGTAACAATTGCGCGCCATGTTCCGTCATTGGAATCTGGTTCATATTAACGACACCCTTTTATGTAATTCTTGTACCGAACTGACTCGAGCTCGATCATCCGCTGTATTTGCTTTAACTGTCGCAAATGCAGCATTCAACGTTGTAGTATAAATCACTTTATTCAACAGTGCTTCACGACGAATATAAACAGAGTCTTCTATCGCACGACGCCCTTCTACCGTATTGATAATATAACTATATTCACCATTTTTTATGGCATCAACGATATTTGGCCGCCCTTCCTGCAGTTTATTAACGATACTGCAGTCTATACCTTCTTCACCAAGCATTTTCGCCGTACCTCGCGTCGCTTCCAGGCTAAAGCCTAAAGCTAATAAACCACGAGCCAGGTCCATTAAACGTTGCTTATCACTGTCTTTTACTGAAATCAGAGCTTTCCCTTTTTTCGCTAATGCTTCACCTGCGCCAAGGTTCGCTTTGGCATAAGCTTCTTCAAAGCTTTCACCTACACCCATGACCTCACCGGTTGAACGCATCTCCGGGCCGCGGATTGGGTCTACGCCCTGAAACTTAGCAAAAGGAATAACCACTTCTTTCACCGAATAATATGGCGGAATAATTTCTTTCACATAGCCCTGCTGCTGCAGTGACTGACCCACCATAACCCGCGCAGCGACTTTCGCTAATGGAACGCCTGTTGCCTTAGAAACAAAAGGTACGGTACGTGCAGCTCTTGGGTTTACTTCAATAAGGTAAATTTCTTCGTCTTTTACAGCAAACTGAGCATTCATCAAACCATTTACGTTCAACTCAAAAGCTAACTTGCGCATTTGTTCGCGCAGTTGTGCCTGAATGATATCGCTTAAAGAATAAGGTGGTAATGAGCAAGCAGAGTCGCCTGAGTGAACCCCTGCCTCTTCAATATGCTGCATGATACCGCCAATAAGCACATCCTTACCGTCACAAATAGCATCGACATCCACTTCAACCGCATTATCAAGGAAACGGTCCAGCAGTACCGGTGCATCGTTAGATACTTTGACCGCATCGGTCAAATAACGTTGCAAGTCGGCTTCATCATAAACAATTTCCATAGCCCGGCCACCCAATACGTAGGATGGGCGCACAACCAACGGATAACCAATACGCTTAGCTTCCGTTAATGCCTCGTTAAACCCAGTTACCGTTGAGTTTTCCGGTTGTTTTAAGCCAAGGCGACGTACTGCGGTCTGGAATCTCGAGCGATCTTCCGCCCGGTCGATAGCATCGGGTGATGTACCAATAATCGGAACACCGTTTGCTTCAAGTTCGCGAGCTAATTTCAATGGTGTCTGGCCACCGTACTGAACAATAACCCCTTTAGGCTTCTCAATGCGTACAATTTCCAGTACGTCTTCAAGAGTAATCGGCTCAAAGTAAAGGCGATCAGAGGTGTCATAATCCGTTGAAACGGTCTCTGGGTTACAGTTCACCATAATGGTTTCATAACCATCTTCGCGTAAAGCCAGTGAGGCATGGACACAGCAATAATCGAACTCTATACCCTGCCCTATGCGGTTAGGCCCACCGCCAATAACCATTATCTTGTCTTTATCCGACGGTGCCGATTCGCACTCTTCATCGTAACTTGAGTACATATAAGCAGTACCCGAAGCAAACTCCGCCGCACAGGTATCAACTCGTTTATAAACGGGATGAATTTTAAACTTGTGACGCTTTTTACGGACTTCTGCTTCGCTGACGTGTAAAACATCAGCAATTCGTGAGTCGGCGAAGCCGCGCCGCTTCAATACCGTCATAACCTCAGAAGTCAGTCCGGCCAAGCCAAGCTCATCAACTTCTTTTTCAAGGTTAACCAGCTCTTCAATTTGAATCAGGTACCACTCATCAATTCGTGTCAGTTCAAACACTTCTCGAACGGTCATGCCCAAGCGGAATGCATCGGCGATATACCAAATTCTTTCAGCGCCTGGCTCTTTAAGCTCACGGATAACTTTAGAACGAGCGTCTTTTGAATCAATCTCAACAATGGGATCAAAACCCGAAGCGCCAAGTTCTAAACCTCTTAGAGCCTTTTGCATTGACTCCTGGAAGTTACGCCCAATAGCCATCACTTCACCAACCGACTTCATTTGCGTGGTCAGGCGGTCATTACAGTTAGCAAATTTTTCAAAGTTGAAACGTGGAATTTTTGTCACAACGTAGTCAAGCGCTGGCTCAAATGAGGCCGGCGTTCTGCCGCCTGTTATTTCATTTTCAAGCTCATCCAGGGTGTAACCAACGGCAAGTTTGGCTGCAACTTTAGCAATTGGGAAGCCTGTGGCTTTTGAAGCCAGTGCAGAAGAACGCGATACCCTGGGGTTCATTTCAATGATAACCATACGACCGGTATCAGGGTTAACACCAAACTGTACGTTTGAACCACCAGTTTCCACACCAATTTCGCGCAATACCGCCATGGCAGCGTCACGCATAATTTGGAACTCTTTGTCTGTCAACGTCTGGGCAGGCGCAACCGTAATTGAGTCACCGGTGTGAATGCCCATAGGGTCAAAGTTTTCAATAGTACAAACAATGATGCAGTTGTCGCTTTTGTC
>NZ_DFTS01000077.1:0-632 GCF_002383015.1 Idiomarina sp. UBA4206 | reverse complement strand
TCAAATTCTTCGCGGTTATAAGCGATACCGCCGCCGCTGCCACCCATAGTGAAAGACGGACGAATAATACAAGGGAAACCCAATCGGCTAAGTACATCGAAGGCTTCATCTAAGCTGTGTGCCATTTCAGCGTTAGGTGTCTCAAGTCCAATTGCTTTCATCGCTTTGTCAAAGCGGTCACGGTTCTCGGCTTTATCAATAGCGTCTGCATTGGCGCCAATCATTTCCACTTTATAACGTTCAAGTACACCGTGTCGGTCAAGATCCAAAGCGCAATTCAAAGCCGTTTGCCCACCCATGGTCGGTAAAACAGCATCAGGACGTTCACGCTCTATAATCTTCTCGACCACTTCCCAGTGAATGGGCTCAATATAAGTGGCATCGGCCATTTCCGGATCGGTCATAATGGTAGCGGGGTTAGAGTTAACCAGAATTACCCGGTAACCTTCTTCGCGCAGCGCTTTACACGCTTGAGCTCCAGAGTAATCAAACTCACACGCCTGGCCAATAACAATCGGGCCTGCGCCCAGAATCAGAATACTTTTAATGTCGGTACGTTTTGGCATAAAGTCGCTCTATCTGTCCTTTCGCTACGGATGACGGTATCGAATATCATTCGACGAATCAGGCAT
>NZ_DFTS01000020.1:6382-16109 GCF_002383015.1 Idiomarina sp. UBA4206 | reverse complement strand
ATTCTGAAAGTGATGGACGAAGCCATTGGCGGTCACCGTGAAGAGCTTTCTACTTATGCGCCTCGCTTTACTACTATCAAAATTGATCAGGACAAGATCAAAGACGTTATCGGTAAAGGTGGAGCGGTCATTCGTGAGCTGACCGAATCAACCAATACCAACATTGAGATTGGTGATGACGGTACCATTAAAGTTGCAGCAAGCGATCAGGCAGATGCCGACGCTGCTATTGAGAAAATCAAGCAGTTAACGGCTAATGTTGAAGTAGGTAAAATTTACCAGGGTAAAGTAGCGCGTATCGTAGACTTCGGTGCGTTTGTTACTGTGTTACCAGGGAAAGACGGCTTAGTTCATATTTCTCAAATTGCAGAAGAACGTGTTAATGACGTAAACGAATACCTGAAAGTTGGTGATGTCGTTCCGGTTAAAGTACTGGAAATTGATCGCCAGGGTCGTGTCCGTCTAAGCATGAAAGAAGCTGCTGAGAAAAAAGAAGAGCCAGCAACTGAAGCTCCTGCAGAACCAGCTGCTGAAGACGAAAACAAAAGCGAAGAATAATCGTAAAGATTCTCTAAGCTTTGTTAAAAACCCCGTTTAAACGGGGTTTTTTTATGTCTGGCTTTTGCCTGTTTGGCTTCGAGTGTGCTGTAATAGAGCTATAGGTTTATTCAAAGGAAATATTATGCAGGTGCGAACAAGTAGTGCATTCATCGGAGCTCTTTTGTTGTTAGGAGCGTTGACCGGGTGTGCGTCGCAAAATTCAGTTAATCAATTGCCGGACAATGTTGTGCTTGCAGAGCCTGAGCGCGCAGAATTTCGTTATGAAATAGAGCTCGCGCGTATTGCTCAGATGTTGGGAGAGGATTTAACCCAGGAACAACGAGCAGAGCTATATTATCGCCGTGGCGCCCTATACGATGCTGTCGGACTAAGGACTCTGGCCAGAATGGATTTCACTCGTGCGTTGGAATATAACCCGAGACTAGCGGATGCCTATAATTTTTTAGGTATTCAATACACACAGTTAGAAGAATTCGATTATGCGTATGAAGCTTTTGACTCAGCAATTGAGTTGGATCCCGAGCATCGTTACGCTTATTTGAATCGAGGAATAGCTGAGTACTACGATGCAAGAACCGAGCTTTCTCAGGAAGACTTAGAGTATCACTTGGAGAAAGAACCGGAAGACCCTTACCGGGTTATTTGGCTATTTTTAGCGGAATATGAAAATGATCCGGAGCAGGCGCAGATTAGTCTGGAAGAAAATGCTGAAAAGCTTGATAAAAGCGAATGGGGTTATCAGATTACGCAACTGTATGCGGATAAGCTTTCTAAAGAGGCTTTTTTAGAACGTATGACCCGTAACTTGGGTGATTCTGAAAAACTGACAGAGCGTTTATGTGAAGCTTACTTTTATTTGGGGAAGTATATGCAGATAAAAGGTGATCAGCTGGAAGCTATGAATTATTTTAAACTGGCTTTAATGACGAATGTTTATGAGTTTGTTGAGCACCGTTATGCGTCGGTTGAGTTAACGCGTATTCGTCACGCGTTATTAAACCGGTAAAGAGCCATTTGATGAAAGGACGGCTGTTAGTACTTTCTGCTTTTTTGGTTATAAGTAGCGGGTCTCATCAAGTCTTTAATTCACAGCAAACATTGAACTGGTCTGCGCATAAAGGAAATGCGAAAGCGCAATATCAATTAGCTAACCGTTATTGGCAAGACAAAAATCGCACTGCCGCTCATTACTGGTGGCAGCGCTCTGCCAAACAAAAGTATTCTCCTGCCATCGAGAGCTTAGTTCTTGCTTTTCCTAAAGCTAACGACGACTGGTTAAAATTGGCTGTCGCTGCTGGTAACCCTACCGCTAAGCGGCAAGTTGCAATGACTGAACTGACAGACGATAACATTTCAATAGGACAGTGGCAGCACCGTTGGCAAAGTGCCGATGAACCCTGGTTAAAGCAAAAGTTTGCGTTACTTGAGCGTTACCAGAAAAATGATAACTGCGATATAAGTATTAAAGTGATAGCGGCTAATCAAAGCGCAAAAAAGCGCTACCTTGATTTTTTATCGGCAGTAAAAAACTCCCCTTTTACGACCAGTAACTGGTGCATCGGTTGGGCTCTGGACGAGGAATTATCATGCTCTATTGGTGATGAGCGAGGCAGGGCAAGTTGTCGTTCAGATAAAGTGGCTGACAGAACAGTGATATTGGCTGATAAGGGCATTGCGAGCGCCGACAGTCAGACATTGACATTGACCCCCGATAGCTCAGAAAAAGTTATTCAACATGAGCTGGGCCATTGGCTGGGGTTTGCCGATGAGTATGCCATGTCGGAGTCTCTGGCCCGGAAATTTTGCAACGGCCATTATGAGCATGAAAGCTTAAATATTATTGTTTCCGGCCACGCTCAGTACTATTCCAGCGATCAAATACGGGACATCTATGACAACTTACCATGGAAAAGTGAAATACCTTCATGGAAAGAAATAGCCCAGAAAGAAGGGGAGAAGTGGCGCCTGGGCAGCTCGGAAAGTCGCGATATAGGACTTTTTAAAGCTGACACCTGCAATGCTATTAGTGATAAACAAGCTTGGCGTCCGGTAAATGTCAAAACGGCGATGGAGCAGCACAATACCGGACTATGGCCAGAGCTTTATTTGAAGTTATTGCGGAAACATCAATAACTGCCGTGTAAGAAGACTATACAGAGAGCGCTACTTGAGCCAGGATAAGCACCGGACAAAGTGTTGCCAGAAACCAGATGAGCGAACGTAACTTGTCGTAGTTGCTCAAGTACGCAATGTGGTAAAGCACTCTTAACACAATGAATGAAACGCCCAGAAACTCAATTCTTTCGGTTACCTGAGAAGTGGCTATAGCAGCTAGAATTGCAGCAGCAAATAACGGGAAAGCTTCATAGGCATTGTAATGACCTGCAACAGCGCGGGCGCCTCGCCCAAGTAAGCGCTGTTGCTGAGCTCTGGGATGTTTATTGTCGTAACCGTTGTCGCGATTCTGAAAATAAACCACAGGAGCCTTGGCTAAAATAGGCAAGACTCCGGCAATGAGTAAACACCACAGTAAAAGGCTCATGGTCAAGCTTCCTAATTAACGTACAGTTTCACCCGCTGCCTGCAAGTCGGCATGATAAGAAGAACGTACTAGCGGACCGCTGGCAATATGGCTGAAGCCCATTTCAACACCTGCAACGCGCAGCTTTTCAAATTCATCCGGGTGAACATAGCGGGCAACCGGAATATGGTGGCGGCTAGGCTGTAAATACTGGCCGATAGTCAACATGTCGACATCATGCGCACGGAGGTCTTTCATAACCTCCAGTATTTCTTCTTTGGTTTCGCCAAGGCCAACCATCAGCCCTGATTTAGTGCGTATATCAGGACGAGCCTCTTTGTATTTTTGCAGCAAATCTAAAGACCACTGATAGTTTGCACCCGGACGAGCTGCTTTATAAAGGCGCGGCACAGTTTCAAGGTTGTGGTTGAACACATCAGGCGCTTCATCTTTCAGGATATCAAGCGCTACTTGCATACGGCCACGAAAGTCCGGTACAAGTACTTCAACCTGAATATTGTTTTCGCTGTGTTTACGTATTTCACGAATACAATCGGCAAAATGCTGAGCCCCGCCATCGCGTAAATCATCACGATCAACTGAGGTAATAACGACATACTTCACTTTCATGTCGCGAATCGTTTTGCCCAGTTTTTCAGCTTCTTCAGGGTCCGGCGGAAGAGGGCGACCATGAGCAACATCGCAGAATGGACAACGACGCGTGCAAATATCACCCAGAATCATAAAGCTGGCTGTACCGTGGTTAAAACATTCCGGTAAATTTGGACAGGAAGCTTCCTCACAAACAGAGTGCAGGCCATGGCTGCGCATAGCCTGCTTAATTTCATCAATACGCTCAGTTGAAGAAGGGAGCTTCACCTTCAACCACGACGGCTTACGCAACATCTGGTCGCGTTCTGTGGGAATAATTTGTACTGGTATCAGTGCCATTTTATCGGCGTCACGCATTTTGACACCAGGTTCAACTCTAACTGGCTTTGACATAATCTTGAGCGAGTCCCGTTTGTTGAAGAATGTTGCTGTAGGAAACTGAACTAGTGAAGTGTTTTATCACTGCATTAGCGGCTTCACTAAAGCTTTCAGGACCATTGAGATCCTTGGTTTGAATCATTTTTATGCCCGATAGCCCACAAGGGTTGATCCGGGCAAAGGGTTCCATATCCATATTGACGTTTAACGCCAACCCGTGGAAAGAACAGCCTTTACGAATACGCAGCCCTAACGAGCAAATTTTATCATTACCAACATAGACACCCGGAGCATCGCGTCGAGCTTGAGCATCAATACGGTAATCGGCAAGAGTCCCGATAACCGTGTTTTCAATTTGATTGACTAACTGGCGGACACCGTAATTTAGGCGACGAATATTCAGAAGAAAATAAATAACAACCTGACCCGGGCCGTGGTAGGTTACCTGCCCACCTCTGTCGACTTGAATAACGGGAATATCGCCGGGAGCCAGAATATGCTCGGCCTTTCCGGCCTGCCCTTGGGTAAACACAGGGTCATGTTCAACCACCCACAGCTCGTCTGCAGTGTGTTCGTCGCGCTGGTCGGTGAATTGTTGCATAGCATGCCATACGGGTTCGTATGGCTGCCTGCCTAATTCACGAATAATTAAGGTATCGTTCATGCCGTCATTATAACGTTTGTCTAGAACAACGGCTAGTCTTGCAACTACAGAACGTAGCGAACGTCGTCAATATCTGACAACGATCGATAAAGAATTTCAATATGTTCCTGACTTTCTACACGCACAGCGACAGAAACCGAATGATAATTGCCTTTACTGCTAGGTTTTACCGAAGGAGAATAATCACCGGGAGCATGCTCCTGTAAAACTTCGACAACTTGATCAGGAAGGCTGGCACTGGCAACCCCCATCACTTTAAAAGTAAAGTGACAAGGGAAGTCTACCAGTTCATCAAAGCGTGTCTTTTGCATCTATCTTAACCTTTATTCTTCACTAAACTGCTGTTTAATATAATCCATAATTTTCTTGAAGAAACCGCCTTCCTCAACTGCCTGCAGAGTCACTAACGGGAAAGATGCGACATCTTCATCGTTCAACTGAAGGTAGACTGTTCCAACATGCTGGCCTTTTGATAATGGCGCTTGCAACTGCTGATCAAGTTCAAAGTTAGCTTTCAGTTTGTCGCGCTGACCTTTCGGTAAAGTAATGACCACATCTTCACTGATTCCAAGCTCAACTTCGTCAAGGTCTCCCCCCCAAATGCGATGAGAAATAAAGCTCTCACCAGCACTATAGGCTTTGACGGTTTCGTAGTAGCGGAAACCGTAGTTAAGCAGCTTTTTACTTTCTACTTTACGGGCCTGTTCGCTGTTAGTCCCCATTACCACAGCAATTAAACGTGTGCCGTCTTCAACTGCAGATGAGACAAGGCTATAACCTGCTTCGTTGGTATGTCCTGTTTTTATGCCGTCTACGTTTAAGCTGCGGTCCCAGAGTAATGAGTTGCGGTTGTACTGCTTAATGTTGTTGAAGGTGAACGACTTCTCCGCATAAAGTGCGTACTCTTCCGGCGTTTCTTCAATTAAAGCACTGGCTAACGTCGCCATGTCACGAGCAGAAACGTACTGATCGGGGTCTGGTAAACCGTGACTGTTTGAGAAGTGGCTGTCGTTCATGCCAATTTGTTCAGCGTAGTTATTCATTAAGTCGGCAAATGCGTCTTCGCTGCCGGCAATATGCTCAGCCATAGCCACGCAGGCATCGTTACCTGACGAAATAATAATGCCGCGATTCAGGTCTTCCACGCTGATTTCTTTGCCAACCTCAATGAACATTTTTGAGGACTCAGGGAAGTTCTTTGCCCAGGCATTTTCGCTAATGGTAACCATGTCGTTTGAGCTAATACGGCCGGCAAGTATTTCTTTACCAATGATATAACTTGTCATCATTTTGGTCAGGCTTGCAGGAGGAAGGCTCTCAGCAGAGTTACCTTCGGCCAGCACCTTACCCGTGGTGTGATCGATAAGTATGTAAGCTTTGGCGTTAATTGACGGCGCATTGGGAACCAATGACTGGGCCGCAAAACTTGCTGAGCTGAATAATAGGGTTACAACTGTAAAAAGGTGACAAATTTTTTTCATTGGAATTATCTTTATCTTATCGGTCAAAAGGTGAATCGAGTGCGTAATGGGGCCGGATTATATCAGTTCTGATGCTTAGCGTCAGGAGTATCGGACTGACTTTGCGCTGCCTTTACGCGAAAAGCTTCCGGGTATCCTGAAGACCGTATTTGCTCCAGCAAATCGTAGCTGTCATCTTCTGAAACCGGACCCAGCATTAATTTATGTAGACCATGACTTTGTTCAGTAGTTGCAATCTCCTGAAACTTCGGCGGTAAGTCGTGTTTTAATTGCGATAAACGGTCAGGGTTTGACGATGCCACTAATTGAATGAGGTAATCAGGTCGGTTTTCTGCGGCTGTTTTTTGTGCCGCAGGCATGGGAGTATTCAAACTTATAGCCTCAATTTTGACCGGAGCTGTGCCACTGTCTAACATGTCCAGTTTATAGGCTGCAGCGAAGGATAAGTCGATAATACGTTCCGGATGAAACGGACCGCGGTCATTCACTCTGACCACAACGCTACGGTCATTTCTCAGGTTAGTGACTTTAACGTAGGTTGGCAGAGGCAGGCGTGTATGCGCAGCGGACATGCTGTACATGTCATAATACTCGCCATTAGAAGTCAGGTGCCCGTGAAACTTATTGCCGTACCAGGAAGCGTAACCTTCCTCGACATAGCCTGCTGCACTTTCCATGACTTCATAGTCATTACCCAGTACCCGGTAGTCACGGTTGCCTTGAGGACTAATAGGTTCGTGAACAGGAACGGCATTACGCAGTTCCGACTCGTTAGGTAGCCGGGTGGGGGCGCTGTCTTTGTGTTGACTGTAGCGACCCGTTGGCGAATTTGAGCAACTGCTGAGCAGAAAGGTACTCAGCAGTAATATCAATAAGCTATTCCACTTCATTCTTCAGTTGCTCACTAAACTGATAGACGGCCATCGCATATAAAGGGCTATGGTTATATCGCGTAATAACATAGAAGTTATCGTACGCTAACCAGTATTCATGGTCTTGTTCGGTTTCAAACTCGAAAACTCGCACTTTAGTCTCTTCATTGACTGCGCTGTGAGATGGAAGGTCATAGCCTTTACTTTCTATATCAGAGCGCTTTAGGTTTGGCTTCATACCGTCACTGACCAGGTCTTTCCAGTTTTGCGATTCATCAAGTGGCTGAGCAACAGGCTGCCCTTGTTGCCATTTATGCTTCGCAAAGTAATTCGCGACACTGCCTATGGCATCGACCGGATTGGTTAAAATGTCTCGCTGACCGTCGCCATCAAAATCGACGGCATAGTGGCGGTAACTGGACGAAATAAACTGTCCGAACCCCATGGCACCTGCATATGAACCCTTGGCTTCACTGACGTTCCAGCCTTCTTCGGAGGCTAACTGGAAAAATTCACCAAGTTCAGAGCGAAAGAATTTTGAACGGGGAGGGTAGTGAAAACCTAAAGTGTAAAGTGAATCAAGGACAGAGTATTTGCCCATATAACTACCATAAAAGGTTTCAACGCCAATTATAGCAACGATGATTTGTGCCGGAACGCCATATTCTTGCTCAGCGCGCTCAAGCGTATCTTTATGTTCGCGCCAAAATTTAACGCCCGACTCAAGACGTTTTTCCGTGAGGAAAATAGGGTAATATTGATACCAGGGTTTGGCTTCCCATGGGCGCTGGATTGCTTCAAGCACTTCTTCATTTTTGTTGGCTTTTGAAAGCCATTGACGAACTTTGTCTTCATCAAGCTGATGTTCTTGAACCTGCTCTTGAATAAAATCTTCAACTTCACTCGACTGCTGTTGAGCCGTTGCATAAAAACTGGTTGTCGCGGTAAGCAAAGCTAACCCAAATAAAGCGCGCATAGGAATCCCCTGTTTAGCCATTTTTCATTACCAGGCGATGGTGGGTCGCAATGGACATCAAAATGCCAAACCCGGCCATCAGCGTCACCATTGAGGTGCCCCCGTAACTGATTAAAGGTAATGGTACCCCAACCACAGGTAAGAGTCCTGAAACCATACCAATATTTACAAAAACATAAACGAAGAAAGTTAGTGTCAAAGAGCCCGCCAAGAGTTTGCTAAAAATATCCTGTGTTTGCAGAGCGATAATTAAGCCTCGCAAAATAACAAAGCCATAGAGGGCAAGCAGAAGGATAACGCCGGTAAGCCCAAACTCTTCGCTAAACACTGAGAAAATAAAGTCCGTATGGCGTTCAGGTAAAAACTCTAGCTGAGACTGCGTGCCTTGCAACCAGCCTTTGCCATCTATGCCACCAGAGCCGATGGCTATTTTTGACTGGATAATGTGGTAACCGGAACCCAGAGGATCGCGCTCAGGGTTCAAAAAAGTTAATACGCGTTGGCGCTGATAGTCGTGCATAAGGTAGAACCAGAGAACCGGCGTAAAAGCGGCAGCTGTAATCCCTGCAGTGGTGACAAGCTTCCAACTGAGTCCGGCGAGGAAAATGACGAAAATTCCTGCGCAGGCTACGAGTAGGGATGTCCCTAAATCTGGCTGTCGAGCAATGAGTAAAGTGGGAATAATAACCAGAACTAAAGCCCCAAACAGCCGGTAAATTGAAGGCGGAATGGGACGCTGATTCATATACCAGGCCAACATTAGTGGCATAGCTAACTTCATAATCTCTGACGGTTGTATGGTTAACGGGCCAATATCCAACCAGCGTTGTGCGCCTTTTCCCATTTCGCCAAAAGCAAGTACTGCGATTAGTAACAGTACTCCCACAATAAAAGCAGGCACTGCAAAACGTGACAGAGCGCGGGGAGGAATTTGCGCAACGATGAAAAGGACGACAAATGACAAACCAATGCGAACGGATTGTCTTTTTACAACATCAATGTCCTGACCTGCAGCGCTGTAGATAACAAAGAGGCTGACAATCGACAGGATGATCAAAGGGAGAAGAAGCGGTCCATCAATGTGGAGCTTCTTTAGTAACGGATTGCGTTGGCGCTCTTCAGTCGTCAGCATTAGTATTTTCCTGCTGTTTATTGCCGTTATTAAAGCGAGTATGCCAAAGATCAAGCATTTTTCTTGCGACCGGAGCTGCCACGCTTCCGCCGCCACCCAGAGAGTTTTCAATGGTTACCACAACAATAACTTTGGGGTCATCAGCTGGTGCATAACCGACATACATGGCGTTGTCCCGGTAGCGTTCTGCGATATCTTCGGCATTGTATTCTTCTTCTTGTCCCAGGCTTCTTACCTGAGCAGTCCCTGTTTTTCCCGCGGATGAATAGGGGGCGTCTTTAAAGGCAGACTGCGCTGTTCCTTTTTGCTCCATGTTAACGTTACGCATTGCTTTAGTAATGATTTCCCAGTTATTACTGTCCTTTAACTTTAAAGGTTCGCGATGAGTAATTAACGCCTCTTCAAATTCGCCGTCCTGTATTTTGCCTTTCAGTAGACGAGGAACCAGGTGTTCGCCTTTATTTGCAACTATTGCGGTAGCTACCGCCAATTGCATTGGGGTTGCCGTCCAGTAGCTTTGACCTATACCG
>NZ_DFTS01000020.1:563-6336 GCF_002383015.1 Idiomarina sp. UBA4206 | reverse complement strand
ATCGACCGATAGTGTTTCGCCAGCGTACCAGGGCTGGCCAAAGCGGGCTCGTTTCCAGCCGCGAGATGGCATCAGAGCGGATACTTCTTCATGGAGATCAATACCGGTTTTCTGGCCAAACCCAAACTGTTCCATAAAGCTGGATATTTTATCGACCCCCAGTTTTAACGCTAAGTCGTAGTAGAAGGTGTCGCAACTTTCAGTAATTGCTGTTTCTACATCAACCCAACCGTGCCCCCAGGCGAGCCAGTCCCGGTAACGCCTGTCGACACCTTTAATTTCAAACCAGCCGGGGTCCCAGATGCGGGTTTTTTCCGTAATGGTTCCGTCTTCTAATCCAAGCAAACCAATTTGCGGTTTTACTGTCGATGCAGGGGGATATGCCCCCTGAGTGACCCGGTTTAACAGAGGGCTTTGGGTTGAGTTTAATAAAGATTGATACTGTTTGACGGAAATACCGTTGACGAACCAGTTAGGATCATAACTCGGCGTACTGGTCATGGAGAGAATTCCGCCGGTTGTTGCATCCATTAAAATAATAGAACCTCGTTGTTCGCCCAATAATTCAGCCGCTTTGCGTTGCAACTCTAGGTCCAGTTCTAAGACAATATCCTGACCGGGTGTTGGCGCTTCTATACTGAGTGTGCGCACGGCTCTGCCACGGTTATTAACTTCAACACTCTGGTAACCAACTTCACCATGTAATTCTTTTTCGTAATACTTCTCAATGCCGAGTTTACCAATGGTTCTGCTGGCTGCGTAATTGGGTAGTTCTCCGCTTTCACGGAGTTTCTCTACATCGTTACGATTAATTTTCGCAACGTAACCCACGGCGTGCGTTAACAGTTCCTTGTGAGGGTAGTTACGTATTAGCCGTGCTTCAATACTAACGCCCGGATATTTATGTTGCTGCGCTGCAAAGATAGCAAGCTGCTGCTCATTCAGGTCGTCCAGTAGGGGGACATTGTTAAAGCGCCGCTGATTTTTCAGGTTCCGATAAAAACGATCAATAGTGGTATCCGGAAAGCTCAGCAATTTCTGAAGTTGACTCAGGGTGCTGTCCAAATCATCGATTTCTTCAGGAGTGACATCTAAACTATAAATAGGAGTGTTTTCAGCAAGCAAAACGCCGTTACGGTCATAGATTAAGCCCCTGTTAGGTGCCAGCGGCAGCAGCTTTATCCGGTTATCGTTGGAACGGGTCTGAAGTTCATTATGTTCACTAACCTGCAAGTGATACATGTTTGACGCTAACGCAACAAAAGCGGCCACGACAATCACCATCGCGACTAAAACGCGACGCCCAAAAACGGCTGCTTCGGTATCATGATCACGTATGTGGGTGCGCTGACGCATTGTTATTATTATTCTCTATGGTACGGATGATTGTTATTTAGGCTCCAGGCCCTATATAAACTCTCTGCGACAATTAACCTTACCACTGGATGGGGCAGAGTGAGTTTAGACAATGACCAGCGTTGTTCAGCTGCAGCCAGGCACTCATCAGAGAGGCCTTCGGGTCCGCCTATCAACAGAGTGACATCTCTGCCATCCATTTGCCACTTTTCTAACTGTTGAGCAAGTTTAGGTGTGTCCCAGGCCTGACCTGTGACCTCTAAAGTGACAATTCGGTTCCCTTTAGGTATTGCTTGCAGAAGTAATTTACCTTCTTGCTGCATAACGCGCTTTAAATCCGCTTTGCGGGTACGTTTTTGAGCAGCAATTTCATGTAAAACCAGTTTGCAATCTGCCGGGAACCGCTTTTTGTATTCGTTAAAGCCTTCAGTAACCCACGTGGGCATTTTGGTGCCAACGGCGAGTAATTGAATTTGCACTTACTGGCCCCAGAGTTTTTCTAATTGATAGAAATCGCGAATGCTATCCTGCATTACATGCACCACGACATCACCAAGGTCAACCAAAACCCACTCAGATTGTTCACCACCTTCAACGCCAATTGGAGGTGTACCAGCATGTTTCGCCTCTGTAGCGACATGTTCAGCAATACTTCGTACATGCGTTTTCGAGCTGCCAGAGCAGATGATCATGTAGTCAACAACGTCAGTTTTATCATGAACATCTAAAATTTGAACGTCACGACCTTTAAGATCATCGATTTTATCAATGACAAATTCACGCAATTCTTCTGCCTGCAAAAGATTTTCTCCGATTTGAGGATTAAAACCCGAAGTTTAACAGAAATTAAGAAAAGTGTTCAGTCACAAATACAGCTGATGTTGCCTTATGTAGTCATAAACACTGGAGGGTAGGGGGAGGTTAGGTTTGCGTTGTTGCAATTGTTCGCGTAGTTCAGTCGCTGAAACATCAACCATCGGGGTTTGTGCAATATAGACATAACCTGAAGATTGTTCGGTTAAATCTTTTTTGTGTTTCGTCAGATGCGTTGCAATAAAGGACTTTAGCTCGTCATCCTGAGGGCTGAAGTCTACGCCGGCTCGCGGCATAACAATCAGGTGTGCGTTATCGGTAAGTTGTGTCCAGTTATGCCATTTATGGAGACTCATTAAGGAGTCCATACCCATAACAAAGAGCAGAATGTCATTGGGAAAGCGCTCTTTAAACTCGCTTAATGTATGAGCGGTGTAGGAAAGTCGGTCTTGTTTTAATTCCCAGTCTTCAGCCGTAAAAGCAGGGTGTTGCTGACAGGCAAGCTTCACCATTTCCAACCTTTGCCGGGCACTGGCGCAGGGTTGAGATCGGTGCGGAGGCACGGCGCTTGGCATGAGCGACAAAGTAGCAATGTCCAGTTCATCGACCAGAGCTGAGGCTGTTTCTAAATGTCCGTTGTGAATGGGATCAAAAGTTCCGCCAAAGAATGCTCGTATCATAAATGAATAAACTGCTCATTAGGCTCAATGCCGTGACTAAATACAGAAAGAGTCTGATTAATGGCATCAGCGTTGTTGCAACACAGTAAACTGAGAAGGTGCGTCGTTAATATCAGAGGCGACTCGCCGCTGTCGAGCTTTAATGCAGCCTCGATTCTTTCAATAAGTCTTTGTGCGCCAAGCAGCGTTTTTTGGCTCAGCTGAGAGGCTCGTTTATGATAGCCGGGTTGCTGATTCGGCCAAATCATAAACTGCCGGAACAGGGCGTTTGTATCAGCCTGTGTTTGTTGCGCCTTTTGCAGAGCCGATAACAGTTGCACCTCGCGTTGGAGGATCCAGATGAGCCGATGGAAATCGTTTTCTTCATCTAACAAGCGATTTAACCGATGCAAAGCGCCTTCGTAGTCCTGTTGCTGGATGCTCTCCTGAAGCGCAAATACGCTGAAGCGGCTAACATCATCAATAGATGTTTGCAGAAATTCTTCGGTAATGATTCCGTCATTGCTCAGAAGTTGCCACTTACTGAGCTCCTGATCCAGAGCTAATAAGTTGCCTTCAAACCAGTCCGATAACTTTTCAGGAACGCCCGTAGCTAAGGTTAATTGATAACGTTGAGCTCGTTGATGAATAAATGCCGGCAGTTGGGATTTATCCGGGCTTTGTGTCCGGACTAAAGGGCCGCGTTCCGCCAGCGCTTTGAACCAGCGGCTGTTTTGAGTTTCTTTTTTAAGGCGATCACCAATAACAACGAATATGTCGTTTTCAGACTGATTTTGTGCATATTCGGTTAAAGCCGCAGAGCCGTCACGACCCGGCTTATTATCCGGAAGCTCAAGTTCCAGCAAACGTTTATTTCCGAACAGGCTCATTGACTGTTCACCGGAAGAAAGCTGTTGCCAGTCAAAGTCCTTACTTTGCAGCCAGTGTATGCGTTCGAGATCATCGGAGGATAAGTACTTACGAATGCTACTTAGTGCGTCATTCCTGAGTAAAAGGTCATCACCAAATACCAACAAAACGGATGGAACGCCATTTTGCTGCAAGTAGTGTTCAAGCTTTTCAGGATAAATGGTTTGCATTGCTTTAAGGTTTTACTCCGACATTTCGGAAATGATTTGCTGCAAAATAAGACGAGAAGCTTCCGCTCTCATTTCATCGACCAGCATTTCGCGTTCACGGGTTTTTGCCAGAGCAAAGTTTGGATCGTCCTGGTAATCCCGGGCGACTTCAACCGTGCGTTCAAGTAATAAACGCTGGTTTTGTATTAATTGATAGTTAACCTGGTACAGCAATTCATATTCGGCAACCTGGCCGCTTTCGAACAAAGACAATGTTCTTCGCTCTAATTTGTCGGAAGTTAAGTGAACCGTTATTGGTTGTGCTTCATCTGAAAGTTTAATGCCAGAATGCGCAAAGCGTTGCTGCATATGCTCATTGAGCTCTTTTGACACCTGACTTTTCAGAGAAACCGACTGCAGTGTTTCGGGCAATTGATAGTTCCCGCGCAGCTGAAAGCCACAACCGGTTAGGGTGGCTATCAGCACTAGGATGAGAACAAGGTTTAACGTTGCGCGCATAGCTTATCCAACAACAATATTGAGGATTTTCCCGGGAACATAGATCTTCTTACGAATCTCTTTTCCTTCGGTGTGCTTCTGTACAGAGTCTTCCTCAAACGCAATTTGCTCAACTTGCTCTGCTGAAGCATCGGCAGGTACTGTCAGTTTAGCGCGGACTTTGCCATTAATTTGCACCACAATCAGCTTTTCGTCTTCAACCAACGCACTTTCATCGACGCTTGGCCATTGAGCGAACGCCAGAGGTTCCTCATGGCCAAGTTCTTGCCACAATTGCTCGCAAATGTGCGGTGTAATAGGAGCCAGCATGCGCACCATGGCGTCTATCGATTCAGCCAGTATTTGTCTGTCGGCCTCGGTTTCCAGTGGCGCTTTCTGCAGGTGATTTAACAGCTCCATAATTGCTGCTATCGCGGTGTTGAAGTGTTGGCGACGACCCATGTCGTCACTGACTTTAGCGATGGTCTTATGCAGTTCGCGGCGCAGTTGCTTTTGATCTGAGTTTAAACTGTGGCCGTTGCATGCACCACCCGTATTAACTAAGTCGTAAGTCAGCTTCCATAAGCGGCGCAAAAAGCGTTGCGATCCTTCAACACCCGAGTCTGACCATTCCAGGGTCATTTCAGGTGGCGCCGCAAACATCATAAATAAGCGGACGGTGTCGGCACCGTAGCGCTCAACCATGGTTTGCGGGTCGATACCGTTGTTCTTCGACTTTGACATTTTGCTCATGCCGCCTATAGCAACCGGCTGGCCGTCTTGCTTATGTTTAGCTCCGGCAATAGCGCCTTTGTCATCGCGTTCAATATCAACGTCAAGAGGGGATACCCACTGCTTGCCGCCTTTCTCGTCTTCGCGGTAATAGCTGTCGGCTAAAACCATGCCCTGACAGAGCAGGCGTTTGAATGGCTCGTCAGAGTCAACCAGCCCTGTGTCGCGCAACAGCTTATGGAAGAAGCGAGCGTACAATAAATGCAGAATTGCGTGTTCAATACCACCAATGTATTGATCAACCGGCAACCAGTAATTGGCTTTTTCTGGATCCAGCATGGCGTCATCGGTTTGTGCGCTACAGTAACGAGCGTAGTACCACGACGATTCCATGAAAGTATCGAAGGTATCGGTTTCATGCTCTGCCGGTTGACCGTTGTATTCCGTTTTGCGCCATTCCGGGTCGGATTTAATTGGCGAGTTAACACCATCCATGACCACATCTTCCGGCAGTTTAACCGGCAGTTGGTCTTCCGGAACCGGCACGGATTCACCATTTTCCAGATTCAACATAGGAATAGGAGTGCCCCAGTAACGCTGACGTGATTGTCCCCAGTCGCGCAGGCGGTAATTGAC
>NZ_DFTS01000020.1:0-425 GCF_002383015.1 Idiomarina sp. UBA4206 | reverse complement strand
CAAAGGCTTGTGCAGAACTCATGCCGTCGTATGGCCCGGAGTTAATGACGGTGCCTTTTTCGGTAATAGCCGCTTTTTGAATATCACTGTCGCCGCTAATAGGCTCAATAACCGGGCGAATCTCCAGCTTGTATTTAGTTGCAAATTCCCAGTCACGCTGGTCGTGTGCCGGCACTGCCATAACGGCGCCAGAGCCATAGTCCATTAAAACAAAGTTAGCGACCCAAATAGGGATCTCTTCACCTGTCATTGGGTGAGTGGCTTTAATGCCGGTGTCCATGCCCAGCTTTTCCATTGTTGCAATGTCGGCTTCTGCGACTTTGCTGTTCTTACAATCTTCAATGAAGCTAGCCAGTTCAGGGTTATTTTTTGCGGCTTCAATAGCTAACGGATGTTGTGCGGCAACACCCATATAGGTAACACCG
>NZ_DFTS01000017.1:19521-24150 GCF_002383015.1 Idiomarina sp. UBA4206 | reverse complement strand
CATTGGTGCTATCTGGATGATCATTCACGCCAGCTTGATGCTATTGGTGGCAAAACTGCTGCGCGCTCCGGTGTTTTATATGGCGGTTGGCAGTCAGGCGAACGTTGGTGGTGCGGCGTCAGCCCCCGTTGTTGCCTCAGCTTTTCATCCTTCATTAGCACCGGTTGGTGTATTATTAGCGGTAATGGGGTATGCGCTGGGAACTTACATGGCGTACTTCGCAGGCCAGATCTTACGTGTTGTTGGTAGCTAATCGCAGGAGTTTAGGATGATCAAAGAATTACAGCTGGGCGACATTCAGATAGCAAATGACAAGCCGTTTGTTTTATTTGGCGGAATGAATGTGCTGGAGTCTCGTGACTTAGCCCTGCGAATTGCCGAACATTATGTGGAAGTAACCAGCAAACTGGGTATTCCATACGTGTTTAAGGCATCATTTGATAAAGCTAACCGGTCGTCCATTCATTCATTTCGCGGACCCGGCCTGGAAGAGGGCTTACGCATTTTTGAAGAGGTAAAGCAGCAGTTTAACGTGCCTCTTATTACCGACGTCCACGAGCCCCATCAGGCGGCCCCGGTAGCGGAAGTGGTTGATGTGTTGCAGCTTCCTGCGTTTCTTGCGCGACAGACTGACCTGGTGGTTGCCATGGAGGAAACTGGCGCTATGGTTAACATTAAAAAGCCACAGTTTCTCGCGCCGCATGAAATGAAGCACATCATCAAAAAGTTTGCAGAAGCGGGCAACGAAAAAATCATGTTATGTGAGCGTGGCTCAAGCTTTGGTTACAACAACCTGGTTGTTGATATGCTTGGCATGGATGATATGAAGCCCATGGCGCCGGTTATCTTTGACGCTACTCATGCCTTGCAACGTCCGGGAGGACGAGCTGACTCAGCCGATGGTCGACGGGCACAGGCTGCACAACTGGCCCGCTCTGGTATGTCACTGGGTATTGCCGGGTTGTTCATTGAAGCTCATCCTAACCCCGATGAAGCCAAGTGCGATGGACCCTGTGCGTTACCTTTACATGCGTTAGAGCCTTATTTGCAGCAAATGAAAGCCATTGACGACTTAGTGAAGTCATTTGCACCTTTAGATACGTCTAACTGACACTATGTCATTGCAAAGCAATCAATCTTTACGGCAAACGCCGCTTGATAGTCGACAGGCCATTAAGCTACTGCTAAAAGCGGTGGGCGGATTGATTGCGCTGCTTTCTATTGCGTTGCTTGCCCCTTTCGTTATGGCGGTTGTTAGCGGCGAGAAAGAGCAATGGACCTATTTAACGCTCTCTATTATTGGCTTGGTTGTTGGCTTGGTTTTATTTCTGCAACCTGCTGGTGACGCTAAGCTCAGAGCGCGACAAGTCTTCTTGCTGACTTCGTTGTGTTGGGTGTCAGCCAGTTTATTTGCAACCTTGCCTTTTATTTTTGCAAAGCCTTATCTGGACTTTCCTAGCGCCTGGTTTGAAGCTATGTCGGCTATTACCACAACCGGTGCAACAGTTATTTCAGGGTTGGATGATTTACCCGCCAGTGTGCTGTTATGGCGCGCTATGCTTCAGTGGTTAGGCGGTATTGGAATCATCGTAATGGCAATGGCAATTTTACCCTTCCTGCAGGTGGGTGGTATGCGTCTGTTCCAGGCGGAATCATCCGATATGTCAGGCAAGTTCATGCCGCGCTCAAGCCATATGGTTATGGCAATAGGGCGAGTGTATCTCATATTAACGGCGGCGGTTATTGGTCTGTATTTAATGGGCGGAATGAGCAGCTTTGACGCTTTTGCGCATGGTATGACAACTATTAGTACAGCGGGTTTCTCAAACTACGATGCCTCTTTTGGCCACTTTTCTGATACTCCATTCCTGGTTATAACGGGCACCATTTTTATGGTGGCAGGGGCACTGCCTTTTGTGCTTTATATACGGTTACTGAAAAGAGACTTTGAACCGCTGTGGAAAGACACTCAGGTGCGCGCCTTTGTAACTTTTCTGCTTATTGCTATTGCGTTGATTACTTTGGTGCAAATAGCCAAAGGCCGGGAGTTCGGCGATGCGTTAATGCACACAGCGTTTAACGTAGTGTCGGTAGTAACAACAACGGGGTACGCAACAGAAGACTACGGCAGTTGGGGAAGCTGGTCGTTAATGGTCTTCTTCTATTTGATGTTTATTGGTGGTTGTACCGGCTCAACTTCCGGTGGTATGAAAATTTTCCGTTTTCAGTTGTCACAACTTTTATTGAGAAAGCAGTTCAGCCAGTTAATTCATCCTAACCTGGTGAGCGTTCAAACCTATCAGGAGCGTCGGGTTAACGACTCGTTGCTGGGCTCTATGGTCGCTTTCTGTTTTATGTACTTTCTTCTTATTGCCGTTATAGCGCTGGGTTTGTCGTTATTTGACCTCGACTTTTTGACAGCAATATCCGCTGCTGCCTCGGCGGTTGGTAACGTTGGGCCCGGTTTAGGCGAAATTATAGGCCCGGCAGGTAACTTCTCAAGCCTGGACGGCGGCGCTAAATTGCTGCTTATTTTTGCAATGTTGGCCGGTCGTCTTGAAATTATGACCGTACTTATTCTGTTCCACCGTCATTACTGGCGGCATTAAGTCCTATACAATTAAGTTTACGCGGCAGATCAAAATAAATTCAGCGAACACTTGCACGCTGAAACGACATGAATTAGATTAAACGCATGTTTAAATCATGCGTTTATTTATTTCATGGCAGCACGCATTTCGACTCAAAAGAAAATACTCAACGCCGCAGAAATGCTTTTTTCCAGAGATGGATTTGAGCAAACCTCTTTACGGCAAATCACGCAGGAGGCGGGGGTTAACCTTGCCTCTGTCAATTATCACTTTGGTTCAAAAAAAGCGCTTATTCAAGCGGTAATGGCACGCTATTTAGTTATTTTTATGCCCGTTTTGGAAGAACAGCTGCAACAGGCTGAACAGCAAAGCGAGTTAAAAACAGAAGAACTGTTTAAGCGTTTCAAAATACCGCTGGCAAAGTTAACTGAGGTTAATAAACAAGGGCCGGATATCTTTTTAAGATTACTTGGCTTTGCTTATTCTGAAATTCAGGGGCATTTGCGCAAATATACTCAGCAAGAATTTGGCGGTGTATTGCAGCATTTATTAGCTCTGTTAAAGCGCGCAAATCCACATTTAGATGAGCAACAAATGTTTTGGCGTCTACACTTTATATTAGGCGCCGCCGTTTTTGCTCAAGTATCGGGGCAGGCTTTAATTGAAATTGCTCAGTCGGAATTTAATGAAAAGGTTGAGGCGCAGGACGTCATTGATCAGCTCATACCTTTTGTTTCCGGCGGGCTTGAAGAAGCGTAAAGATACCGTTGTAAGTTCGAGATTTGACGACACTTTTATTGTGATGGTGCACTGGAGATAACCATGGAAATTTTTATTCTGTTAGTGGTTTTAGTGGTACTGGTGTTTGCAGTCGGAGATATCCGTCGCAGCCTGGTAACTAAACCGGTTTTTGCTATTTTTAAGCGCATTTTGCCGCCTATGTCGGATACCGAACGCGAAGCTATGGAAGCGGGTGACGTTTGGTGGGACGGCGAGTTGTTCAGCGGCCGCCCAGACTGGCAGAAGTTACTTGATGTACCCGAGCCAAAACTGACCGCTGATGAGCAGGCGTTTGTCGATAACCAGTTGGCAAAACTGATGGACATGCTGGACGATTTTAAAATTGTTCAACAAGACCGTGACTTACCCAAACAAGTTTGGGACTACCTGCGTAAAGAACGTTTCTTTGCCATGATTATTGGCAAAGATCACGGCGGCCTGGATTTTTCTCCCGCGGCAAACTCTTACATTGTTTCGAAAATTGCCAGCCGCTCTATCAGTGCGGCGGTGTCGGTCATGGTGCCTAACTCATTAGGTCCGGGTGAGTTACTGACGCACTATGGTACAAAAGAGCAAAAAGACTATTGGTTACCACGCCTTGCGGACGGAACAGACATTCCTTGTTTTGCACTGACAGGACCTGAGGCGGGCTCCGACGCGGGTGCTATTCCCGATGAGGGCATCATTTGCAAAGGCGAGCACGAAGGCAAAGAAGTTGTCGGTATTCGTCTTAATTGGTCTAAGCGCTACATTACACTGGCTCCGTCAGCAACTGTCTTGGGTTTGGCTTTTAAACTCTATGACCCCGAAGCGCTTTTAGGCAGTAAAAAAGAAATTGGTATTACTTGTGCGTTAATTCCTACTTCGCACAAAGGCGTTGAAATTGGCGACCGCCATTTCCCGCTAAACCAGGCTTTCCTTAACGGTACAACCTTTGGTAAAGACGTTTTCATTCCGCTGGACTGGATTATTGGTGGTGCTGATTACGCTGGTAAAGGCTGGCGTATGTTGGTTGAATGTCTGTCGGCTGGCCGTGGTATTTCTTTACCCGCTCTGGCCACGGCGTCGGGCCATGTTACTCAGCGTATGACCGGTGCTTATGCTTACGTTCGTCAGCAGTTTGGTATGCCCATTGGTATGTTTGAAGGCGTTCAGTCATCAATGGGTAAAATTGGTGGTACCAACTACATTCTGGAATCAACACGCCGACTGACTATTTCTGCATTATGTCAGGGGCAGAGCCCGTCTGTTGTTACGG
>NZ_DFTS01000017.1:13052-19360 GCF_002383015.1 Idiomarina sp. UBA4206 | reverse complement strand
CATATGACCGAAATGGGGCGCGAAGTACTTGAACACGCCATGGATATTCATGCCGGTAAAGGCATTCAGTTAGGTCCACATAACTATTTGGGTCATGCGTACATGGCAACACCGGTATCCATTACCGTTGAAGGCGCGAATATTCTGACTCGTAACTTGATGATATTTGGTCAGGGTGCAACGCGTTGCCACCCTTACGTGTTAAAAGAAATGAAGGCTGCGGCTAACCCGAATGAAGACGAAGGTATGCGCGACTTTGACAGCCTGCTACTGAAACATATTGGCTTTGCCGCTAGCAACGTCTTTGGCAGCTTGTGGCTGGGTCTTACTGGTGCTCGTTTTGGTGAATCACCGGTTAGTGGTGAAACCGCGCACTATTACCGTAAACTGGGCCGTATGAGCCGGGGGCTTGCACTGGCGTCGGACATTTCCATGCTTATGATGGGAGGCGACTTAAAGCGTAAAGAGATGATCTCAGCCCGTTTAGGCGATGTGTTGAGTCACTTGTATATGGCTTCGGCAGTACTTAAGCGCTTTGAAGATGAAGGTCGCCAGGTGGCTGACTTGCCTTACGTTCATTACGCGCTTAAGCACCATTTATTCAGCATTGCTGACGCCTTCTATGGCTTCTTTGACAATTTCCCGAACCGCTTTATGGCGTGGGTAATGCGTATACTGATTTTCCCTCTGGGAAATCACTTCAAAAAGCCATCAGATGAGATCTTACAGAATATCAGCACCAGCATGATGGAGCCGGGTGTTACCCGTGACCGTCACACCTTCTTGTGCTACTGGAAAGACAGCATCGGTGACGCTACCGGACACATGGAAAAAGCGTTTTTGTCTATGCTGGAGATGAAGCCGGTTTATAAAACGCTGCGTAAGGCGCAAAAACGTGGTGAATTATCGTCCAACCTTAATGGTCAGGAACTGGCCGATGCGGCACTGCAAAAAGGCTTAGTCGACAAAGAAACGGCTGATAAGTTGGCTGAAACCGAAGAACTGCGTTTAACCGCTATTGGTGTCGACAGCTTTGCGCCGGGTATTATTGAGAATAATCAGTTCTATACGGCGAAAGGTGACATAAGAAAAGCAGCGGTTAAAGACTAACCGCTGCAAATACGAGTTCTTACTGAATAGACTCGCGCTTATCTTTCATATTGTAGATAGGTGTTACAAAAGAGCGCTTCTGAGCGCTCTTTTTCGTTTCTGCGCTAGCTGAAGCGGCAGGGCAGCTGCCACTGCTGATGTAAGTATTTGCAGCCGCTGTGAGTGGGTCTTCAGAGCTACCCCAGTCTCCGACAATTTCGTCTTCAACTGAACAGTTCGGAGCAATACCGTCGTAATATTTGCCTTCGCCTTCTGAGTTTACGGTCTCAAAGTTAATCGCAAAGGTGACTTTATCGCACAGCTCTTCGGGCTGTTGGCCTACCGGTTTCCCACAGGTGGGTTCACCAACAGTAACAACCTCAATGTGAGGACTCAGGGAGTTAATAATGATTTCTGAAGACGAACAACTGCTGCCGGTAGTCAGTACAAATACACGGTCTAAATCTAGCTGTTCAACGCCATCGACCAGACTAAAGTCAATGCTCTGATTATTGCTGCTGTTTTGTTCGTTAAAACGGTATTCCAAAAAGGTTTCACCCTGCACATTTATGCCTGCCGCCTGAGTTGCGACCTGGTTAGCGTAGCGGATCAAACCACCACCGTTGTAGCGAACATCAATGACTAAATGGTTAATACCTTCAGCTGCAAATAAATCAAAGGCATTGTTTAAGTCGTCGCCGGTGCGGTTAATGAAAGAATCTAATGTAAAGTAGCCAACGGTTTCGCCGTCCAGCTGGTAAGTTTGAGCGCCCATAACGGTATTGGTTTCTACTTCAACTTTACTTAGCACTTCAGTTTGTTCTGTGCCGTCGGGCTTTTGCCAGGTAATTTCGCGGCTCAGGCCTTCTTCATTAGGGCCCAGTGCGTCATTAAATTCACCATTAGCAAGCAGTTCAGAAACCGCTACCCCCTCAATAGCAATAAGTTCATCGGCGCGGTCAATGCCTGCGGTATCGGCAGGGGAGTCGTCATAGACAAAGCGAAACTTAACGCGGCTTTCACTAATTTGTTCCATAGAGAAGCCAAAGCCGAAGTAGGTAGCGCTGACAAACAGCTGATCGTACTCTTCCTCCGTTAATATATAGCTGTAGCGGTCCTCCGGTACACGCAGTTCTTCAAGTACCGCATACACATCGTCAAAAGCTTCAGGATCTAAACTGTCCTGCAGTTGGTCAGCCCAAAAATAGTCGTCCTTCATATATTCGAAAAAGCGCTGATTTTGGTCCTCGACCGAGCAAAAGGCGTAACCATCGTCGTTATTGGTTCCGCCAGAATTGTCCGTACCACCGCTATCTGAACCACCACAGGCAGAAAGGGCCAGAGTAATACCTATGCATAAAAGTGATTTGTCGAGTCTCATACTGCATCTCTTATTGTGTTGTAAAAATGTTAATTTAGCATAAGGAGCGAAAAGATAAACAGGGAACATGGCGTCTTTACTTAACTCATGGCAAACTGCTGACTATTGAAAAACAAACGAGAAAGCCGCTGTTATGGCACAAGTAATGATAGATATTGCGGGCACTGAGCTGACCGCCGAAGACAAAAAACTTCTTGCGGCACCCGCCGTTAACGGCCTTATTTTATTTACACGCAACTTTGCGTCCTTAGAGCAGTTACAGGCGCTGACACGCGAGGCACGAGCGGCCGCCGGCAAACCTTTGCTCATTGCGGTAGACCACGAAGGTGGACGGGTGCAGCGTTTTCGTCAAGGCTTTAGCGCTATTCCTGCTATGGGGTCGCTGCAACAAATAGAAAACGAAGACGAACGGCAGCGCGCCGCCCGCGATTTAGGCTGGCTAATGGCAGCAGAGGTTCAGGCTGTAGGTATTGATATTAGCTTTGCACCAGTGCTGGACGTAGACGACTGCAGTGATGTTATTGGTGATCGCGCTTTTTCAGCAGTGCCATCTGAAATTTCTAAACTGGCGTCGTCTTTTATTGAAGGCATGCACGAGGCGGGTATGGCGTGTACCGGTAAACACTTCCCGGGGCATGGCTCCGTTCAGGCCGATTCTCACATTGCCATTCCCGAAGACGACCGTACCTTAGAGCAAATTAGGGCCCATGACTTAAAACCATTTTTGTCATTAAGCCAGAAACTGGACGGCATTATGCCGGCCCATGTTATTTACCCGCAAATAGACCCTCAGCCCGCCGGTTTTAGCGAGTTTTGGTTGCAACAAATACTGCGCAGCGAGCTGCAGTTTAATGGCACCATATTTAGTGACGATTTGTCTATGCAGGGCGCTACCGTTGCCGGTGACATGCAGCAACGCGCCGTAGCCGCTCTTAACGCCGGCTGCGACATGATACTGGTGTGTAACGACAGAGCAGGCGCAGTGCAAGTGCTGGACGCTAACTTACCCGCTACCGAGCCAGAAAGCGCACAACGTGTGAATAGAATGCTGATGTCATCGCCAGCGGTTTCGCTGGAAGAGTTAAAACGCACCGAGCGCTGGGAGCAAGCCCAACGCTGGTTGTAGGTTCGTTGCTTAGGTTATTCGTAACAAACTTAGCTTGCTGCTACCTACTGATAGTTTTAAGTAAGGTGGGATCAACACCGATACGAACCTGACGCTTCTTAACATCTAAAATGGTGATTTTTATATCACTATCAGTTTTCAGATTTTTTTAAGTTTAAAGGTAGGGGAAACTTAACTGCGGAAGTATTGAATGCATTTAATATAACCTTTAGTATGACGATCATAATATTGGTGGAATTAATTTAATACAGTCAAGATATACAAATAATGAAATTTTTAACTCCACTTTTTGCAATTGCACTCGTATCTTGTGGTGGTTCTGAAACAGATAGCCAAGAACCCGTAACGGATCCTAGGGTTGCAGATGTTTTAGAGGAAGTGAACTCGGCACAGCAGCTGTGGGAGTCTCATGACCTTATTGATTATAGTTTTGCCTATCATCAAAGGGTCAACCAAGCATGTGGTGATGGAGTCGTCGATGAGGCAGCGCCATCCTATAGAGTTATTGTCGATGACAACGTAATCACAAGTGTTACTAATTACGATTCTGGGCAGGAAATAGAGCCGCCAACGGGCGACCATTTCGGTACGTTTGATGAAATGTTTGTTTATCTAAAGTCCGAGTTAGAGAGGAGTCCGCAGGTTGTTGCTAAAAGTTGGGGGGAGCAATCAGAATTACCGACTTTCGATGACAGCTTTGGCTTTCCAATAAACTACTATCTTGAATTTAATGATAGTGATGAGTGTTATTCGATTAACGTAAGTATTGATGAGTTCATGTAAGAATTTATTATGGAGATAATAATTAACATAATACCGCTCCATTCGCACCAGTGGCTGGGCGCTTTTTAGCGCAGCGTAAGAAAGAGATGGGGCGATGTTTATTTGAAATTAACTTGATACTCTCTATTTAACTAAAACTTATTCTTCGTAAAGAATGGGGTCTTCCATGCCGTTAGCGGTGAAGGCCTCTAAGCGTTCCTGACACGCACCGCATTTACCACAGGCTTTGTCACGGCCGTTATAGCAAGTCCAGGTTTGGCTGTAATCCAGCCCCATTTTCAGGCCGTCGGCTAAAATTGCGTTTTTATCTACATCTAAGTAGGGGGCGTGAACGGCTACCGGGTCGTAGTTCGCCATTTTACTCACTACATCCATTTGGCGTACAAACTCCGGGCGGCAGTCGGGGTAAATAGCGTGATCACCCGAGTGCGCACCATAGTAAACCGCCGAGGCGTTTTCGGACACGGCGTAACCAATGGCCAGTGACAGTAAAATCATGTTGCGGTTAGGCACTACGGTAGATTTCATCGACTCTTCTTCGTAGTGGCCTTCGGGAATGTCTATGTCGTCGGTGAGTGAACTGCCCGACAGCAGAGAGTTAATAGCGGTAATATCGACAACTTTGTGGGGTATTCCATGCTGTTTACAGACGTTAGCCGCAACTTCAAGCTCTTTGACATGGCGTTGCCCGTACTTAAACGACAGTGCCAGAACCTCGTTTCCCTCTTGTAGCGCTTTGTGCAAAACGGTAAACGAGTCCATTCCGCCTGAATAAATAACAACGACCTTTTGCGACATGCTGTAACTCCCCGTATAATCCGCATTCATACATTCTAGCCAAAGCCATTTTAACGGAAGCTATGCCTTACCGCATCAACGAAATTTTTGAAACCTTGCAAGGCGAGGGCACCTTTACCGGCGTGCCATCTATTTTTCTGCGTTTGCAGGGTTGTCCTGTGGGATGCCCATGGTGCGATACCCAGCACACATGGGAGACCAACCCAAGTGACCAGGTAAGCGTTGAGCGCCTAATGGCAAAAACCGAAGCTACTGCTGAGTGGGCTGAAATGACGGCAGAAGACATTATCAGCCGCTTTGAAAAAGAAGGTTACTCCGCCAAACACGTGGTGATAACCGGCGGCGAACCCGCTATGTTTGACCTGCTGCCGCTTGGCAGTGCCTTAGAAGCCAAAGGTTACCAGCTGCAAATAGAAACCAGCGGTACCTTTGAGCTAAAAGTAACTGACAACACCTGGGTAACCGTGTCACCCAAGCTTGATATGCCAGGCGGCTACCTGGTACGCCCAGACTGTATGGCACGCGCTAACGAAATAAAGCACCCGGTAGCCATGCAAAAGCACATAGACGCGTTAGACTCCCTTCTAAAACGCTGCCCGCCCAAAGCAGACGCCGTAATTTGCCTGCAACCCATAAGCCAACGGCCACGCGCCACAGAGCTTGCCATGAAAACCTGCATAGCGCGTAACTGGCGCCTTTCTGTGCAGATGCACAAATATCTCAATATTGAGTAAGACATCTGCTACTTCTGATCTGACCTTCTAAAACCCGATCTATACTTCCTGAGCTCAACGCCAATTGTGGTGTTTGACTGTATGCCAGGAGGGAATTATGAATACGGGTTTTGCTCGACGTTCTCGCGGTCAGGGAATGACGGAATATATTATTATTGTAGCTTTGATTGCCGTTGCGGCAATCGGTGTTTACTCACTTTTCGGTAAGTCCATACGTAACCAGGTCGCTGGCCTTGCTCAGGAAATGACAGGGCAGTCGTCTTCCCAGCAAATCAATAGAGCTCGCCAATCTTCGCGCCGTGCCGGTACAGTTGCTAATAAGGAAGTAAACCTCGGTAACTATAATGAAGCTACGGAGCAAGGCGAACAATAATGAGCGTCTTGACGGCTTCTAATC